>JBPEWX010000501.1:0-2968 GCA_052032235.1 Ilumatobacter sp.
ATCGTACGGGAACCCGTCAGGTCGGTTTTCCACAGGCTCGGGCGCGGGCCGGGGAGCCCCGTCGCAGGCCGATCCCGGATGCGCAGGGTGTCGTTCGGCCCTGGTTCGGGGCACACTCGCAGGCGGATCATGTCCACCGGCGTTCTTGACAAGGCGCCCGAAATCCCCTACGCAAAGGCACTTATGGCGAAGCCACTCGTCGTCGTCGAATCTCCGGCGAAGGCCAAGACCATCTCCAAATTCCTCGGCGACCAGTTCGACGTGCGCGCCTCGGTGGGCCACGTCGCGGACCTGCCGAGCAAGGGCCTCAACATCGACGTCGACAACGGCTTCAAGCCCACGTACGAGCTGACCGAACGCGGCAAGCAGGTCGTGAAAGACCTGCGTGCAGCCCTGAAGGACGCCTCCGAGCTCTACCTCGCGACCGATGAAGACCGCGAGGGCGAAGCCATCTCGTGGCACCTCGTCGAGTACCTGAAGCCGAAGGTGCCGGTCAAGCGGATGGTGTTCCACGAAATCACCAAGTCGGCGATCGATCAGGCGATCGCGAACCCGCGCGGCATCGACTACGGACTCGTCGACGCCGCCGAGACCCGCCGCCTGCTCGACCGTCTGTACGGCTACGAGGTGTCGCCCGTGTTGTGGCGACGCGTCAACCGAGGGCTGTCGGCAGGCCGTGTCCAGAGCCCGGCGATCCGTCTGATCGTCGAACGAGAGCGCGAGCGGATCGCATTCATCTCGGCCGACTACTGGGACATCGACATGCTCACCGCCACCGGGCCGGCCTTCGAGGCCAAGCTCGTGGCCGTCGACGGCACCAAGGTCGCGACCGGCAAGGACTTCGACGACCGCGGCCAGGTCAGCGCCAAAGCCGTCGCGGTCGACGAGGCGCGTGCTCGTGCACTGGCGGACGGGCTCGACGGCCAGACCTTCACGGTCCGTTCGGTCGAGGAGAAGCCGTATCGGTCGTCGCCGCGTGCTCCGTTCATGACGTCGACGCTCCAGCAGGAGGGCGGCCGCAAGCTGCGCCTGTCGTCGTCGCAGGTCATGCGCGTCGCACAGGGCCTGTACGAACGCGGCTTCATCACGTACATGCGTACCGACTCGGTCACCCTGTCCGACGAGGCGATGAAGGCCACCCGTGCTGCGATCGAGTCGGAGTACGGCTCGAACCACCTGTCGCCCCAGCCGAAGACCTACACCTCCAAGTCGAAGAACGCCCAGGAGGCGCACGAGGCGATCCGCCCCACCACGCCCTACCGCTCACCGAAGCAGGTCGAGGGCGAACTGAACAGCCAGGAACTGGCGCTCTACCGGCTGATCTGGCAGCGGACCCTCGCCTCGCAGATGGCCGACGCCACCGGCGTCACCGTCAGCGTGCGCATCGGTGCCGTGTCGCAACACGAGAACGCCGACTGCGAGTTCTCGGCTGCCGGCACCACGATCACGTTTCCCGGCTACCGCGCCGTGTACGTGGCGGCCGACGACGACGGTGACGGCACCAAGGAAGCACTCCTGCCGCCGCTCGCGCAGGGCGACACCGTGCCGGTCGACACCTTGACCCCGAACGGCCACACCACTTCGCCACCGGCCCGCTACACCGAGGCGTCGCTGGTCAAGCGGCTGGAGGAGCTCGAGATCGGCCGCCCGTCGACGTGGGCGTCGATCATCCAGACGATCCAGGATCGCGGCTACGTGTGGAAGAAGGGTCAGGCGCTCGTGCCGACCTGGACCGCGTTCGCCGTCGTCGGTCTGCTCGAACAGCACTTCGGCAACCTGGTCGACTACGAACTCACCGCCAAGATGGACGCCGATCTCGACGAGATCGCCAGCGGTGAGCAACAGAAGGACGAATGGCTGCGGCGCTTCTACTTCGGCGAGGACGACCTCGACGGTTCCGGAGGCGGCGGTGACTCGGCCGACCACGACGGCGATGCGCTGATCGGGCTGAAGCGGCTCGTCGAGGAGAACCTCGACAAGATCGACGCCGCCGAGATCAACACGTTCCGGCTCGGCGCCGACGAGAACGGTGAGATCATCGTCGTCAAGCCCGGTCGGTACGGCCCCTACGTGAAACGCGGCGACGACACGGCGTCGGTCCCCGACGATCTGCCGCCCGACGAACTCGACGTCGCCAAGGCGATCGAACTGCTGTCGCTCCCGAAGAGCGACGAGCCGATCGGTGAACTCGACGGCTACCCCGTGTTCGCCAAGAACGGCCGGTTCGGTCCCTACGTGCAGTGGGGTGCACCCGACAACCTGCCGCCGGGGCTCGAGAAGCCGAAGATGTCGAGCCTGTTCGCGTCGATGTCGCTCGATTCGATCACGATGGATGACGCCGAGAAGCTGCTGCAACTCCCCCGGTCGCTCGGCGAAGATCCCGCCGACGGCAAGGAGATCGTCGCCAACAACGGCCGATACGGGCCGTACGTGGTGAAGGAGAAGGACTTCCGCTCGATCGACTCCGAGAACCAGCTGCTCGAGATCACGCTCGAGCAAGCCGCCAAGATCTTCTCCGAGCCGAAGGTCTTCAAGCGGGGCGGCCGCAACATGGCCGCCAAGGGCCCGCTGCGCGAGTTCGGCACCGACCCGGTGTCGGAGCGTCCGGTCGTGGCCAAGGACGGGCGCTTCGGTGTCTACGTCACCGACGGTGAGACGAACGCGTCGATCGGCAAGGGCGACCGCATCGAGGAGATGACGCCCGAGCGCGCCTACGAGCTGATCGCGATCCGTCGTGAGGCCGTCGCGGCCAAGGGCGGGCCCACCAAGAAGAAGGCGGCGAAGAAGAAGGCCGCCGCCAAGAAGAAGGCGACCAAGAAGAAGGCCGCGGCGAAGAAGAAGGCGGCGGCGAAGAAGCCTGCTGCCGACCCGGCCGACTGACCCCGCCGCCCGAGCAACGGCGTCGCGGGTCAGGTGCTGGACGTACGACCAGAGGTGACGACCCGCCCCACCACCCAGGCCAGATACC
>JBPEWX010000502.1:0-3912 GCA_052032235.1 Ilumatobacter sp.
CTGACCAGCAGGGTCCAGCCCGGCGGGAGCGCTCGGAGTCGACCGAAGAGCTCCGGGAGCACGTCGGGATAGAACCCGTGGACCATGACGCAGACGTCGAGCTCGGCCAGGTCGTGGGCCGGGGCCACGCGGTGTCGACCGAGCGGTCGCAGACCGGTCAGCGGCCTCGTGTGCAGGGTCGCGAACGGTCCGTCGTCGGGCTGGTGATCGATCCAATGCCGGATCGGGCCACCGGGACCGACGTCGTGACGTGCGGCGTACTCGACCCCGTCGAAGAGCGGGCCGGGCTGGAGACCGTTCGGCGCGCCGTGTCGGACGTAGTGCACGTACGGATGCCACCGGTCGTCGGTTCCGTCGGCGGCCGGACCGACGGCAGCGGCGTTCGACCGGTACCACTCGGCGTCGAACCAGCCGTCGCGACGGCACGGATCGGTCAGGTCGACCACCTGCCACGGCTCGAGCGGTCCCGCGTGGGCGGCAGCGGTGCGGACGAAGTGGGTCAGGGCCTGTCCGCGCGCCTGCGGATTCAACAGCACGTAGGCGTCGGTGTCGAAGTCGGGGTGCGGATCGAGACCCGCCGCCTCCCCCTCCCGGACGAAGTGTCCGAGCGGGTCGTCGCCCGCCGCGGCGACGTTCGCCCGGTAGTAGTCGGCGTCGAACCAGCCGGACGACGCGATGAGCCGACGGCGTCGCCGCCGGGCGGCCCATCGCCAGGCGCCCGTTCGGCGGATCGGGTCCGGGATCATCGAGCGGGCGTGAAACGACGCAGCGTGTCACGCACCCGGTCGCGGGCGCCGGCAGGCGGCGACGACGCAGGGACGGGCGGCTCGTGCTCGAGGCCGGGGAGCGCGACCGCAGCACCGGGGTCGTGTGCCAGCCAGGTGCGGTAACGCGCCACGTCGGGGCCGTCGAGATCGGGGAACACCGTGCGCAGGTCCGGACGCTGGTGCCACAACGAGACCGCGACGCGAGACAGCTCGGGGTGATCGGCGTCGGGGGCGAGCAGCCACTCGCGCAAGTGCTCCGCGGTGGGACCGAACGCCAGCGGGACGGAACGATCGAGCGAGGCGACCTCCGAGCCGGTCGATCGTCCTCGGAGCAAGCCGGCGCGGATGGTGCCACGAACCGCGGCGCTCAACGGCAGCCCGTCGGCGGTCGTGCCGTACTGGTACGCCACGCCGATCCGGTCGGCATGGCCGCTGGCGGTCAGTCGAGCGCCGTACTCGTCGGCGAGCGACCGGATCACGGAGCCGGCGGCGTGCTCGGTTCGCGGCGGCGTCGCCTGGTGCTTCGACAGCAGCTCGGGAGTGGCCGGCGAGTACCCGCTGAAGTGCACGAAACGGAGCGGCCGACCGTTCACCCGTACACCTCCGTCGTCGTCGCGTTCCATGTGGCGCTCGTGGATGTTCCACCAGGCGATGTTCATCCCCGGGTCGCGAGAGATCACATGGTCGAACAGGGCCGGCACCCAGTCGACCCAACGCTGATCGGTGAACAGGTTGAGTTCGATCGCGCTGATCGCGTCGACGAGCAGTCGTTCGCGCCACCACGTGAGGAACGGCTGCGCCGGGCGACCGACGGCGACGAAGCCGAGGTTCATGATGCCGGACTGCATGACGACGCGTTCGGTGGGGTGGCACCCGTCGCGCGGGATCGGCTCGAGAACGTGCGGCGTGAGGACGATGCCGACGGTGCGCGCCGGCTCGACGACATCGGCGAACGCCCCGTAGACGTAGATGTCGGGGTCGATGTAGCACGCCAGGTCGTCGTCGACGAGGAGGTGCTGCAACAGCGCCGGTTTGACGGCCGTCGCGAGCTCCATCACGTCGTAGATCGAGCGCATCAGCTCGACCTCGTCGGTGGACAGGTCGAGGTCGGCCAGACGCAGCACCTCGATGCGCTGATCGTCTGGCTCGTCGACGGGACGATCGTCGACGAGCAGGATGGCGAAGGTGTCGTCCGGGTGCTGCTCGACGAACGACCCGGCGAGCAGCTTCGCCATCTCCAGGTAGTTCGAGGCGATGATCGTTCCGGCACGCATCGGCGACCAGGCTAGTGGTCGACCGTCGTGGCGGTCGGGAGGCCGAATCGCCGACGGACGACGTCGACGAAGTCGGCCTCGGAGGGCAACGAGGCATGCCGTCGCCGCCCGCGCTCCCCCAGGGCCGACGCCGCCGACGGGTCGCCCGCGAGCCGTCGGAGCGCGGCCACGGCCTGCCCGTGGTCGGGCTCCGCCCACGAGGCGTCGGCCGGATAGGCCCACCCGCCGTTCGAGCCGACCGGGACGATCTCGACATCGATGAGGATCGACGACTCGTCGTCCATGAAGTCGACGTTGCCCCCGTACCGGGACGCGATCACGGGGACCCCCAGCGCCATCGCTTCGGCCAGATGGAGTCCGAGACCCTCGCTGCGGTGGAGCGACACGAGCGCGTCGAACGAGCCGATCAGCGCCATGTGATCGTCATGGGTCAGGTGTTCGTCCCAGATGATGATGTCGGGACGGTCGCCGGCCTCGGCGACCAACCGTTCGTGCTCGTGCCAGCACCGGCGGCCGTTGATGCTCTTCACGACGAGCAGGGGGCCCTCCCCCGGCGCGAACGCCGCGGCGAAGGCCCGGATGGCGGCACTCGGGTTCTTCCGACGGGTGACACTCATGTGGTCGAACACGACGCCGAAGACGAACCGGTCATCGGCTGCGGCGAGCGGCCCGAACGCTGCTCGTTCGCGTGGCGACGGTCGGGGCGTCGCCATCGGGATCGGCACGTGGACGACGTCGGGGCCCTGCAGCCGGGAGAAGGCGCGTGCCATGAACGTGGAGGCCGCCCAGATCTCGTCGACGTGAGCAGCGCCGACCCGATCGGCGTCGACGTCCTCGATCTCCCAGAACCAGACACCCGCCACTCGCCGATGTTCGCCGAACACGTCCGGCATCTCGCGGCGGAACCGGTCGAACTGGTCGCCGTTGACGAACACGATCGAGTTCGCGTACTCGAGTCGGTCGTCGCACCGCGGGGCGTCGGGGATCGCCGGGCCGTCTCGATCGTCGTAGCCGACCGTGGTGTGCGGCACCCCGGCTCGTTCGAGCACACCGGCCACCCGACGGGCGACCTCACCGACACCGCTCTGGCGTCGGAAGTACCCGACGAGGTTGACGCCGTCGGTGCGGTCGGCGACACGCACGGCACCGCTCGGTAGATCGGCGGTGATGGGTTCGACGGCGAGCGGCACTCGGCGATCGGCGACCGCTCGTCGGGTCCAGGCCGCCCACTCGGCGGCGTCGGATCCGTGTGGCGCCGGGAAGGCGGCACGGAGGTCGGATTCGAGATCGTGCAGGACGTCCCAGAAGTGGGCGTCGAGCACCGCTCGCGTCTCGGCCGGTGCCGACCACGGTCGGAGCGATGATGCTCCGTGTCGGAGCAGAACGGTGCGGACCGTGTCGTCCGCATCGATACCGCCGGGAAGCCGGAGCGCGCCGTGCGCGCCGCCGAGCTGTGATGCGAGACCGTCGATCGTTCGCCGACGCGACGGGTCGGCGAGCGACACCCGCGGCGGCGCGTCGAGCGTGGGGTCGAGCAGCCATGGCCGGTCGTGGTCGTAGTCGGGTGCCTCGAGCAGGCGCAGATCAGCCGTCGGCCACCGCCACGCCGAAGCACCGATCGTCGGATCGACGCACGTCGAGGACGGGAACAGCGTGGCCATCATCCCGACGGCCGCACCGGGCGAGATGCCGCCGCTTCGTGTCAACGCCTGTCGGAGCCATCTCGCGGCGTCGGCGGTCCCGGAGCCGAAACCGACGACGGCGGTCGAGAACGCACCCCGTTCGACCAGATCGACCGTCGTCGGTGCCAGGTCGTCGTCGGGAAGCACGTCGAGGAGCCGGGGCACGACGAGCACCTCGCCCGGCGCGGC
>JBPEWX010000503.1:0-3605 GCA_052032235.1 Ilumatobacter sp.
GCACCGAAGGCATCTACGAGTTCTGCGAAACCCAGTACATCGCCACCAGCTGGTGACCCGACACCGTTCGTCGCAGTTGCGTCGCACCATTGCAATGATCACCGTCACCTGACGACGCAACGGATCCGACACCGTTCGTCGTCAGGTGGGGCGGAGCCAGGCTTCGTAGCAGGAGGCGAGGCGGACGAGGTCGGCGATCGCGACCCGTTCGGTCGCCTGGTGGGCATCGTCGATGCGGCCCGGCCCGAACACACACAGTTCGCGAGCCAGCCCGCCGTACCGGAGCGCGTTGGTGCCGAACGGCGCAACCGTTGGTGACGTGCCGGCGGCTCCCGCGAGCGTGCGGACGAGGTCGCCGTCGGGAGGTTGGTAGAACGCCTCCGAGCCGAACGTGCCGTCCGGCTGCGCAGGGAGCAGCGACCGGCAGGTGACCGGGAGCGGGCTCGCCTCGTGCGCGATCTCGATCAACCGCTCGTGGCACTCGTGTGCGATCTGACCGGGCACGACCCGCTGTCCCACCGTGATCCGGCACTCGGCGGGGATCACGTTGCCGCCGGTGCCGCCGGCGATCTCGGTCACCGACAGCGTGCTCGTGCCGAGTTCGGTGGTCGGTTCGATCGTCTGCAGTCGTCGGTGCTCGGTCTCGTACGCAACGATCACGTGGGCCATCGCCTCGATGGCATTGGCGCCGAGGTCGGGCAGGGCGCTGTGCGCCGCCTTGCCGTGCACGGTCACCTCGATGCTGACGCCGCCCTTGTGCCCGTGGATCGGAGCGAGCTCGGTCGGTTCGGCGACGACGAGCTGATCGATGCGGTGGTCGTGCTCGTGGACCCAGTCACGGAAGCGACCCGCTCCGAGCAGGCCGCCGGCCTCCTCACAGACCGACCCCACGACGAGCAGTGTCGGCTCCGTCGTGCGGCCGTCGGTCCGCCACCGTTCGAGCAGCCCCAGGATCACGCCGAGCGATGCCTTGGTGTCGAGTGCGCCTCGGCCCCAGACGAACCCGTCGTCGATGCGGCCGTCGAACGGCGGGTCGGTCATGTGCTCCACCGTCACCGTGTCGGTGTGCACGTCGAGGACGACGAGTCGGTCGGTGCGTCCGTCGAATCGGGCGTAGACGTTCGGCCGGCCGTCGTCGACCTCGTCGAGCACCACGTCGTCGGCATCGAGCGAGGCGAGCCGCTCGGCGAGGTGATCGGCGATCGCTCGCTCGCCGAGGGGCCCGGCCGACTCGGCGATCGGGCCCCGGTGGAGCGGATTCACGCTCGGGATCCGCACCAGTTCGGCGACGCATTCGGCCAATCGCTCGGGAGCCACGTCCATGATGCAGTCTCGCGCCGGCACCGTCGGCACGTCGACACCCGCGATCCTCGTGCCGTAGATTCCTGTCATGCCGACGTACGAGTTCCGGTGCCGGACCTGTGACGACACGTTCGAAGTGCGCCGACCGATGAGCGAGTCGGGCGACCCGGCCACCTGCCCCGACGGGCACGCCGACACGGCGCGCCTGCTCTCGGTCTTCGCCCGGACCGGTGGCGCATCGTCGGGCCCGTCGCCGGTGTCGGCCATGCCGGCAGGCGGCGGATGCTGCGGCGGCGGCTGCGGCTGCGGCCACTGACCTGCTCCTTCGTCGACCATTCTCGTCGTTCGACGCCGGGTGAGCGGTGCGCGGCACGGCGGGCCGGTCAGCCGGCCTGTCGAGCGACCCAGACCGACGCGATCGCCGAACCGAACTCGCTCGCTCCCGCGGTGCCGACGGGGAACGTGATCTCGAGCGCCTGCGTCCCGACGACCGTCATCAGGTTGGCGGCACCACCGATGTTCTGGGAGAAGCCGGCCATGTCGGCGCCCGGGATCTCGACGTCCTCGTCGGCGCCGAGTCGTTCGCTCGTGAACTCCGGATAGAGGCTGATCCCCAGTGCGGCCGGTGCTGCGGGGTCGGACGCGTCGATCCAGCGACACGACGGCGATGACTCGAGCGTGCCCGCGATCTCCTCGACCTCGTCGACGCCGAACGCGGTCTGCACGGCGTCGGGGGTGCTGAGGGCGCACAGCTGCTCCGAGGTCCACGCCCCGGCGCCGCCGAGTTCGTCGGCGCCCGCCGATGCGGAGGCCGACGGCTCCGCGGCCGGCTCTTCGGCGGCGCCGCCGCTCGAGTCGCCGTCGGACTCGCTGTCGCCGCATGCGGTGGCGACGAGCGTGAGGGTGAGTGCCGCCGCCGTGGCGAGCGTGCGGGTTCGGGTGGTGAGCATGGGGTCGATCCTCCAACGAGTCGAGGGGGTGTCTGTCTGACGCCAGTGTCGCGACTCCGGCGTCACGCCCGCATCGGGAGTTCTCCCGATCCGTCCCCACCGCCTGCCGCTGACGATGGTCGGTGTCTCGTGCCCCACCGGCGCCGTCCGGCTCGACGTGCAGAGAGCGGGGCGCCCGCGCCCACCGATCCCGTACCGGTGGCAGAACCCGGTGTGGCAGCATGGATCGACAGGGGAGACGGGCCATGGACGACAAGAAGCCGTTGTTGTATGCGTTGCTGGGCGCCGGTGGCGCCCTGCTCGTGGTCGGCCTGCTCGTCGCCGGGATCGCCATCGGTCGCTCCGGCAACGACGACGGCACCGTGCAGTCGGCGACCATTCCGACGCCTGCACCGACCACGTCATCGACCACCACGTCGCCGACGACCACCACGACGACCGTGCCGCCGACGACCACGACGTCGTCGACCACCACGACCAGCTCCACCACCACGACCAGCACGACCAGCACGACGACCTCGACCACCACGACGACCACGACCACCACCACGCTGCCGCCGACGACCACGACGACGGCGCCGCCGACCACCACCACGACCACCACGACGTTGCCGCCCGAACCGTTCGTGATCGACCTGTCCGAGCCGTTCGGGGGAACCGCGAGCGTCAGCGACGAGCCGGCGATGCCGCGCCGGAGCGTGTGGTCGAGTTGGTGGCGAAGTGGCAACCTTCGGGCTGTCGCCGGGGTCGGTCCGACGGGTTCGGACGAGCTGTGGGCCGAAGCGTCACTCTGGGCCGACTTCGTCGCCGACGGGCCCGAGGGCACCCTTCGCGCCACCGTGTCGTACCACGGCAATCTGATCACCCTTGCCTCGTTCGGATCGGGCACCGCAGTCGACATCGAACTCGCGGTGTACGAGCTGAACGGCTCGTCGCAGGGTGGCCAGATCTTCCGTCGCACGGTGCTCGAGGAGGAGATCCTGGCCGAGGCGATCCAGAGTGCGTCCAACGTGACGCTGGAGGATTCGGTGCTGATCACCGAACGGCTCCAACTCGAGCCGAATCAGTCGTATCGGGTGCGGCTCGACCTGCGCTGTGAGGCGAGGGCGTTCTTCGCGTTGAGCGCGACCCAGTGCGCATTCGGTTCACCCGAGATCTCCGACACCGGCCCCAACTTCGCCCGGTGGTCCGACGTCACGATCACGTTCCCCGGCTGAGCGATCTCGTCGGCAGGCAGACGTGGCGGCAGGGTCGCGGTGGGCGCACCACCCGTGTGCGGAGAACCGCTCCTCCGCACACCGTGCCGAGCCCGAAGGCCCGATGCACCAACCACCCATGGTGGTGGTGCGCCCG
>JBPEWX010000504.1:0-7770 GCA_052032235.1 Ilumatobacter sp.
CCGGAGTCGTCGGCGGCCATGTCACCGTCGGCCATGTCGTCGGACTCGCCGGCTGCCGGTTCGAACGCCGACTCCTCGGTCGCCTCGCCGTCGCCGTCGAGCTGGACGGTCGACGCGAGCCGGATGGTCGAGCGGAGGTACGTCGAACGGATCGCCGCCCACACGTCGCGGTAGAAGACGTCGACCGGATCGGTCAGTTCGTACCCGGTGAGCGACAGCACGGCCTCGTCGACGATCACCACGGCGACCTCGGCGCCCTCCACGGCGGCACCGTCGGGGTCGACGACCGAGACGGTCACCGACGTCTCGGTACCCGGCTCGACGGCGTCGTCGGCCGGGGTGACGGTGACATCGAGGGTCCGGTTCGTGGGCGGGACCGGCAGATCGATCGTGCCGGTCGCAAAGGCGGGGCGGGCCGGCAGGTCGTCGCGGACGTTGCCGTCGTCGTCGTAGCGCGGCGCGGAGCCCGTCATGTCGATCTGGATCGTGAGGTTCGGGACGTGCTCGCCGGTGATCGGGATCTCGATCACCGCGCTGCCGTCCTCGGCCTCGAAGCTCTCGACCGAGACGATGTCGTGGTGGGCGATCGTGACCGTGCCCCACGCCGGGGCGAACGGTGCCTGGACGAGGAGTTCGGCGGTGTCGCCCGGGGCGTAGTCGTCGCCGTCGGGGACGATGTCGACCTGCTCCTGCTCGACGTTGCGGACGGGGCGACCCGTGCCACCGGACACCCACTGGGTGAGCTCGGTGCGGTTGCGGTTGCCGTCGCCGTCGGTGACGATCGCCGTGATCTCGTACGTGCCGCCGACGTCGGTCGTGAACTCGCACCGCATGGCATCGTCGCCCTCGGTCTCGGTGGAGGTGAACGAGCACGTCTGGGGGTCGACGACGACCTCGGTCCAGGTACCGCCGTCGTAGGTGTAGTCGACGCGGCCTGCGGTCACCTCGACCGCGTTGCCGGCCACGAGCGCACCGTCGACGTCGGTGACGATCGCGTCGACACGGATCGGCGTGCCCTGACGGACGAAGTTGCGATCGGAACGCAGGCCGACGTAGGCCTCGGCCGGGTGGACGAGCAGGTCGGTGGTGGACGACCACGCCTGTCGGTTGACGTCGTAGACCGTCGCCTGTGCCGACACCGTCGACGGCAGATCGACGTCGTCGCCGCCGAACGCGAGTTGCAGGTAGTGCGAACCCTCGGCGTCGGTGCGACCGCTGAACTCCTCGTAGGTGACGTCACCGGACGGGCCGCAATCCCAGCAATCGGCCGGTTCGGCGAGATCGTAGGAAACGTCGGACGCGGCGTCACCCGCGACGCCGATGTCGCCGTACCACCACCACGGCTGCCACACGCCGAACGAGTAGTCGCCTCGGTCGGGCGGGGTGAACGTCGTGTCGGAGGTGGCGACGAGCCAGTCGACTTCGGCGTTCGGGAGTGGGCCACCGGCGAAGTACTCGGCGTCGACGGCGACGGTCGCCGGCTCGTCCGCGAAGTGCGGTGCCGGGGTCTCGACCCTCGCCGTCACCTCGAACTCGGGTCGACGGAACTCCTGCACCTGGATCGTGTGGGTCGTCGAGCTGAAGCCGTCGGGACCCTCGACCGAGAACTCGACATAGGTCGGGCCGAGGTTGGCCCCGGCCGGGATCTCGAGGTCGAGGGTGAAGCGTCCGAGCGCGCTCAGGTCGAGCGTGCCGCTCCCGAGGTCGGCGCCCTGCGCGTCGTACGCCTGCCAGGTGACGGACGACTCCTCGCCGTACAGCTCGAGCTGCGCGCCCTCGCTCCAGTCGAAGCGACGCAGCCAACCGGTGAGGTAGGCGGTTTCGCCGGGCCGGTAGATGCCGCGGTCGTCGAAGACGTACCAGCGGCCCTCGGAGCCGTACTCCTCGGCGGTCCAGCCGTTCCACTCGTCGGCGGGCAGGAAGGCTCGCCGGTCGCCGGCGTTGCCGAACAGGCCGATCACCGGGTCGTCGGCGAGCTCGATCTCGACGGTGCCTTCCTCGTGGGTGGTCGCGACACGGCCGTCGCCCACCAGCTCGACGGGGACATCGCCGATCGGTTCGCCGGTGGCGAGGTCGGTGGTGATGATCACGAGGCTCTCGCCGTCGCGGATCGCGTCGATGCCGAGCGTCGTGTTCTGGACCCACGACACGGTCGGCTGGTTCGCCCAGTACGCCTCGTCGTCGCGACCGATGTCGATGAGCGGATCGACCCGAACGACGAGCTGACCGTTCGACGCGTTGAAGGCGTCGGTCAGATCGATCGCCGTCTCGACCCAGCGGTCTTCGACGTTGTCGATCTCGATCTCGTCCTCGAACGCGAGCGTCCACTCGGGGGCCGGCGCGTCCTCGTCGCTCCAGAGCGAGTCGACGTAGTCGCGGTACTCGACGAACTGTGGCGGCGTCACCGACCAGGCGGTGACGAGGACCTCGTCGTGGTTGATGGTGTCGATCGAGACCGTCGGGGTCTCGGCGGTCGGGTCGGTCGTGATGAACCCGTTGGACAGTCCGCGCAGCGCCGGGTCGGCGGTGCCGACCTCGAACGTCACGGTGACGTCGTCACCGAGCTGCTGGCCGAACACGTCGGTCAACGAGCCGTCGAGGGTCACCGTGTAGTCGGTGCGACCGGCGGTGTCGCCGCGCAGCTCGATCACCGAGCCGTAGACGTCGATGCGGAGGCCGGGGATCGCCGGGTCGACGTCGATCTGCGTGGCATCGAACGACTCGGGGTCGAGCACGTTGGTGAACTCGATCTGGAACGACTGGCCGGGTTGGCAGCGTTCGTCCCACCCGCAGCGGGTGGTACGGACCTCGAGTGCCCCGAACGTGGCACCCGTGAACCGCTCGACCCCCGAGTCGGTCAACGGGCCTTCGGCCGACGGGACATCGGGCCCGACCTGGATCTCGATCGTGGTGTCGACCGGGAGATCGGTGGTGGGGGTGAACGCGACGGCGCGCGCGTCGAGCGCCCCTTGCACCGCGTTGCGTGCGACGTCGTCGTCGGCGATCTCGGCCTCACCGGCGACGCGGATCGGAACCTCGGCGCCGCCCGCCGTCACCGTGATCGCCTCGATCACCGCTGCCGGGTCGACGCGCTGGTCGAAGGTGGCGACCCAGATCGGTTTGGTGGTCATCGAGTCGGACACGCCTGCGAGGTTGCGCAGTGTCGGCGTCGGCGTCGTGAACGACCAGGCGACCGCCTCGTCGAGCACTCCGCCGTTCTCCGATCGCGTGCCGGCAGGGATCTCGACGAAGTACTGCGTCGCAGCCGGCAGCCGGTCGATCTCGCCCGGGACCACCTCGAAGCGCAGGGTTCGTGTTCCGATCCATCGCCACCGGCCCTCGATCGCCGGGGTGATGACGGCGGGGACGTCGGCGTCGTCGAGTTGGTCGAGCGTCGCCACCGGCACCATCGGCTGGTCGAAGGTGACGGCGACGAACGGTGCCACCTCGACCGGCCCTTCGGGCTGGTACCGGAGCACCTGCAGCGGGCCGGTGACCGGTTCGTCGACCGGCTCGTCACCGTCGGGCGGGAAGGTGCCGTCGACGGTGCCACCGATCTCGGGAGGCAGCAGCGTGTCGGGAGGGCGACGGAACTCGTCGTCGGTGTCGGTCGGGGGCACGTCCCACTCGGGGAGTTCGTCGACGACCTGGGCGATCTGGTCCTGGTCGAGGGCGGCGCCCTCGGCCACCGGCGTCGGTTCGGCGTCGTCGGCACCGGACGATCCCTCGCTCAGCTGGACCTCGAGGTCGGCATCGTCGGGTTGATCGCCGGCGGGCAGCCCGTCGACGGTGACGATCGGGTCGGTGTCGACCACCGTCGTGTCGGCCGCCGAGTCGAGGGTGTTCGACGTGACCTCGTCACCGCCACCCCAACAGGCCGACAGCACGAAGCCGGCAGCGAGCATCCCGGCGATCGTTCGCCGTCGGTTCGAGCTGCTGGCCATGGTCCACCTTTCCGTCCGTCTCCAGACTACGAACGTGCTGGTGGTTTGACGTGACGCGCGGAGCAACGGTTCCGATCGGCACCGATTTTCGGGCGGATCAGCCTGCCGGAGCGACGACCACGGGGGTCCAGCGGAGGATGTCGACCGGATCGCACGGACCGCTGTCGCCGTCGGCGACCTTCGTGCCGATCACCTCGAAACGGATCAACTGGCCCGACCCGGCCTCGACCCGCTCGACCGGGGTGTGGGTGAACTCGACGAGGTCGCCCTCGAACGCCGGGCCGATGTGGTCGCAACCGTCCCAGGCGACGACGTGCGCCAGACCGGGGAGCATCCGCGTCAGCGAACCCTGGGCGAGTCCCTGGACGTGGCCGCCGTACACCAGGCGACGGCCGTTCGCCGTGAGCGTGATGTCGCGGTGCACCGCTGCCTGGTTGAACGTGAGACGTGCCAGCGGCGCCGCCAAGTCGATGTGGTCGCGCAGCGGGTCGGTCTTGGACTCACCGTCGGCCCACGTGGTCGACGGCAGGCGACCGAGATCCCAGGACGGGACGAGCGAGGCGACGTCGTCGAGCGGTGTCGGGTCGGACGGGCCGGGGATGTCGTCGGCGTGGCCGGGTTGATCGGGGCCACGCCCGCGGATCAAGGCACAGCGTTCGTACTCGACGACCGGGCCGTCTTCGGAACTGGTCGTGATGCCCAACCAGACCTTGCCGCGGAACTGGTCGCCCTTCGGCGCCGAGTCCTTCATGCCGAGCACGGTCGTGGTGGTGGTGAGCGTTTGGCCGACGAAGACCGGGCGCAGCACGCGCACCGATCGGTAGTACAGGTTCGCGATCGCCTGCCGGGTGGCCATGGTGGTCTGGCCGATCGAGTACTGGAGCGCGAGACCGGGGTTCGCCACACCGGACTCGTTGCCGGTCACGGCGGCGGCGATCGTGCGGTCGGCGGCCAGGAGATTCTGGTCGCCGGTGATCGCACGATAGATCGCGTTGTCGGCTTCGGTCAGGGTGATCGAAGGGAGGGGCGGGAGCGTGGCGCCGACGGAGAAGTCTTCGTACAGCGGGCCGAGCTGTGACGTGTCGAACATGGACTTCATCGTGCCACCTCGCCCTCGCCCGAGCCGCATCGACCCGGTACGGTGGGCCGGGTGAGCGAGCAAGAACGTCCCTACGGGGGCGGCACCAGCGACCCGGCCCTCAAGCGCGTACGAACCCGTCATTTCCAGCGGGCCAAGGAGAACGGGATCAAGATCACCGGTCTCACCAGCTACGACACGTTGTCGGCGCAGATCTTCGACGAGGCGGGCATCGACTTCCTGCTCGTCGGCGACTCGGCCGGCAACACCGTGTTCGGGTACGACACGACGCTGCCGGTCACGATCGACGAACTCATCCCGCTCACGCGCGCCGTCGCCCGCTCGGTGACCCGTGCCCTCGTCATCGCCGACCTGCCGTTCGGCTCGTACGAGAACGGACCCGACGACGCCCTGAAGTCCGCGATCCGGTTCATGAAAGAGACCGGCTCGCACGCCGTCAAGCTCGAAGGCGGGGAGCGCAGCTACAAGCAGATCAAGCGGATCGTGAACGCCGGCATCCCCGTCATGGGACACATCGGCTTCACCCCGCAGAGCGAGCACGGTCTCGGCGGCCACGTCATCCAGGGTCGGGGCGAGAGCGCCGATCAGTTGCTCGCCGACGCCAAGGCCGTCGAGAAGGCGGGCGCGTTCGCCGTCGTGCTCGAGATGGTGCCGTCCGAGGCGGCCGCTCGCGTCACCGCCGAGTTGTCGATCCCGACGATCTCGGTCGGTGCGGGCCCGCACTGCGACGGACAGCTCATGGTGTGGAGCGACTGGGCCGGTTTCAACCGCGGTCGCATCCCCCGGTTCGTCAAGCAGTACGCCCAGATCGGCGAGACGATCCTCGAGGCGGCGCGTGCCTACAAGGACGACGTCGAGCGCGGCGAGTACCCGGCGCCCGAGCACGAGTACAAGGAGTAGGGCGGTGGGGTTGGTCCCCACCATCGATCTGACGTCCGGTGACGCGCCGCAGGCGATCGATCGCGCGTGTCGCGAGGTGGGTTTCTTCCAGATCGTCGGCCACGGTCTCGACCCTGCCGTCGAGCGCGCGGCCTGGGACGCAGCGACCGAGTTCTTCCGACTCCCGCTCGACGACAAGCTCGCCCTGTCGATCCCGGAGGGGGACGCGTACGGGTACGGGCCGTTCGCCGTGGAGCGGTTGGCGGCGAGTCGTGGCGAGCACACGCCGCCCGACCTGAAAGAGACGTTCTCGGTCGGTCCGTTCGTCGATCCGCCGGCGGCGGTCCGTGACGATCCCTCGGCGGCGTTCGTGTTCTCGCCGAATCGCTGGCCGGCCTCGCTGCCGGGCTTCGAGTCGGCGATGCGCGCCCAGTACGACGCGATGGCCGCGTTGGTCGAGCGGCTGATGTCGATGATGGCGACGGGCCTCGGACTGCCGGCCGACTTCTTCGTGCCGTCGATCGACCATCACACGTCGGCGTTGCGCGTCCTGCACTATCCCGATCTCGGCGACCGCGGTGTCGAACCCGGACAGCTGCGGGCCGGTGCGCACTCCGACTACGGCACGCTGACGCTGTTGCGCCAGGACGACGCCCCGGGTGGGCTCGAAGTTCGTGGTGTCGACGGTGCGTGGCACCCCGTCCCGGCGGTCGACGGCGCCTACGTGGTGAACGTCGGTGATGCACTCGAACGGTGGACCAACGACGCGTGGCGTTCGACGTTGCACCGGGTCGTCGTACCGCCACCGGGCACGACGGGCAGCACCGAACGGCAGTCGATGGCGTTCTTCCACAACGCGAACTGGGACGCCCGGATCGAGTGCATTCCGACGTGCGTGGGTCCCGGTGAGGGAGCGCGTCACGAGCCGATCACGGCGGGCCGCCACCTGATGGACAAGTTCCGGAGCACCCAGTACTGATGTCGGAGCCCACCCGTCCGCCGGTGCGGACCTTCAAGCCGCGCCGTCGCCCGCTCTCGACCGAACGCGCGGCGTTGATGGACCGGTTGTCGCCGATCTGGTGTGTCGACGAGGTGGGGGAGGCGTTCGATGCCGTCGCCGTGTTCGGTCGTGTGGCGCCGCTCGTCGTCGACATCGGGATCGGCTTCGGTGACACGTTGACGACCATGGCCGAGGCGCAGCCGGAGGTGGACGTCGTCGGCTGCGACGTGCACACGCCGGGCATCGCATCGACGCTCGCCCGCATCGAGTCGATGGGGCTCGGCAACGTCCGACTGCTCCACGGTGACGCGCTGCTCTTCCTCGACCGGGTCGGGCCCGGGACGCTGGCGGGGATCCGGATCTACTTTCCCGATCCTTGGCCGAAGGCGCGTCATCGTCACCGTCGGATGGCGAGTGAGCAGAACGTCGATCGGTTCGTGGCGCTGCTCGAACCGGGAGGGTGCTTGCACATCGCGACCGACATCGACGATTACGCCGCTCAGGCGTTGCGGGTGTGCGACGACCACCCGGCGCTGACGGGCGGGGTCATCGCCCGTCCCGACTGGCGCCCGGTCACGCGTTACGAGCGCAAGGGCCTGGCGGCCGGCCGCACGGCGACCGACCTGCTGTACCGCCGCATCTGAGCGGACACGCGCTCCGTCAGGCCCTGCGGCGGCGGCTGACGTACAGGGCCATGGCGCCGACGGCGACCAGCACGATCGCCAGTCGAGTGCTCTCGCCGGCCGACGAGCCCGTGCTCGGCAGCGTGGCGGGTGTCGGCGTGACGAAGGTGCTCGGCTGGGTGAGCGTGCTGGGCTGCTCGACGATCAGGTTCTCGTCGTCGCCCG
>JBPEWX010000505.1:0-6715 GCA_052032235.1 Ilumatobacter sp.
TTGTTCGGTCTGTCGAGCAAGTTCAACGACCTGCTCGTCAACCCCGCCGCCAACGAGACCGCCGCCGAATTCGTGCGCAACAAGATCCGCACCATCGTCGACGACCCGGTCACCGCCGAAGCGCTGTGCCCGAACACGTTCCCGCTGTCGACGAAGCGGCTGTGCGTCGACACCGACTACTACGCCACGTACAACCGCGACAACGTCCGGTTGGTGAACCTGCGCGAGACGCCGATCGAGACGATCACCGAGCACGGCATCGACATCGCCGGGTCGGGCGGCACCGAGCACCTCGAGTTCGACGACATCGTGTTCGCCGTCGGATTCGACGCCATGACCGGTCCGATCGTCTCGGTCGACATCGAGGGGCGCAACGGGATGTCCTTGAAGGAGAAGTGGGCCGACGGGCCACACACGTATCTCGGGCTCACCAGCGTCGGCTTCCCGAACTTGTTCATGATCACCGGGCCGGGCAGCCCGTCCGTGCTGTCGAACATGGTGGTGTCGATCGAACAACACGTCGAGTGGGTGACCGAGACGATGGAGCGCATGCGCAAGGACGGCTTCACCACGATCGAACCGACCGCGACGGCCGAGGCCGGTTGGGGTCAGCACGTCAACGACTGCGCCGACATCACCTTGTTCCCACAGGCGGCGTCCTGGTACATGGGTGCCAATGTGCCGGGCAAGCCGCGCGTGTTCCTGCCGTACGTCGGCGGGGTCGACACGTACCGCGAAACGTGCGACCGGGTGACGGCCGAAGGCTTTCTCGGGTTCCGGCTCACCGGCGCCGACGGCGAGCAGTGCAACGACGGCGTCGTCAACCGGTTGCAGCCCGACGTCGCCACGATGCTCAAGCTGATGGCCGAACTCGAGCTGCCGCCGATCGAATCCCTCGGTGCGGTGGGAGCCCGCGAGTTCATGGCGGCCACGAACGCCATCCGCCCGCCCGGACCCGACGTCGGCGAGATCGTCGACGGCACGTATCAGGGCGCCGACGGCGAGCTCGCGTATCGGCTCTACCGGCCGGCATCCGAGGGCCCGCACCCGGTCGTCGTCTACTACCACGGTGGCGGTTGGACCATCGGCGACGCGATCTCCGACGACCCGTTCTGCCGCGACCTCTGCGTCCGTACCGGGGCTCTCGTGATCTCCGTCGACTACCGCCACGGCCCCGAGGCTCCGTATCCGGCGGCAGCCGACGACGCGTGGGCGGCGCTGCAGTGGGTCGGCGAGCGCGCCGCCGACCTCGGCGGCGACCCCGACCGCATCGCCGTCGCCGGCTGGAGCGCGGGCGGGAACCTGGCCGCCGTGGTGTCGCAGCTCGCACGCGACCGTGGGGGACCGCAACTCGTCGGCCAGCTGCTCGTCTGCCCGGCAACCGACCTCTCGGGCCAACATCCGTCGATCCACGAGAACGCCGAGGGCTACGTCCTCACCAAGTCGCTCATGGAGTGGTTCATCGAGCAGTACGCGCCCGACGGCACGTCGCCGCTCGCCTCGCCGCTGCTCGCCGACTCGCTCGCCGACCTGCCACCCGCCGCCGTGTTCACCGCCGAGTTCGATCCGCTGCGCGACGAGGGCAACGCCTACGCCAAGGCGCTCGAGAACGCCGGTGTGCCCGTCACCCACGAGGAGTGTCGAGGGCAGACGCACACCGCGTTCCACGCCGTCGACGCCTTGATCTCACCGACGCAACATCGTGCCGCCATGGCCGATGCCCTGCGCGGGTTCCTCGCCTGAGCGCACCGCGAACCGCCAGACTGTCGGGCGTGTCGCTCGATCGATTCCTGGAGGACGTCGAAGCGCTCCGTGCCCGAGCGCTCACGTCACCGCGCACGCCGATGCGACTGCGGTGGCGCCGCGAATGGGGTGGGGCGATCGACCGCGCCGACCTCGGACAGTCGACCGTGACGGTCTGGCTGTACCCGAACCACGCCGACCGGAAAGCCCGCGCCGCGTGGAAGGGTCAGGTCGACTCGCGGGTCGAGATCGAACACGTCGAGCAGGGCAGCAAGTGCGTCGTGGTCGGCGAGCTGGAGCCGGGACGTGGCGTCGCGATCCACGCCAAGCGACTGGAGATGATCACGACCTACCCGCTGAGCAAGCCGCTGCTCGGCCCGAAGCTCGGGTCGGTCGATGCGCGATGATGACGACATGGCGGCCGATCGCAGCAACTCCGAACTCGTCGACGCAGTCGACGACGTCCTGCTCCAGACGTTGTCGTTGGCCCGCGACCTGACGGAGTCCGACGCCGACCTGCCGACCGACTGCCCGGGCTGGACGGTGCGCGACGTGCTCGCGCACATGGTCGGACTGGAGCAGGTCCTGCAGGGCGCCCCGCAGCCGGCGGTCGAGCTTCCCGAACTCGACCACGTCGTCAACGAGTTCGACGAGTACATGGAACAGCACGTCCACATTCGCCGACAACTTCCGTTGTCGGCGATCGCCGACGAACTGGCCGGGTTGCGGAGTCGGCGGATCCCGACCCTGCGTTCGCAGGCGAAGGAGGGGGATCCGGTCGTGACGAGCCCGTTCCGTGATCAACCGATGTCGAAGGCGATGCCGATCCGGGTGTTCGATCTGTGGGCACACGAGCAGGACATCCGGCGGGCGGTCGGTGTGCCGCCCCGGGTCGACTGCGACGCGGCCGAGATCTCGATGGAGCGGGGTGTGCTCGGCTGGACTCACGTCCTGCCGAAGCTGCTCGATCAGCCGGCGACCGTCGTGATCGACGTGACCGCACGGGCCGACCTGTCGACCGAGTTCGACGTCGACGGCGGGGGCGACGAGGTCGCGATTCGCGGCGACATCGCCACGCTCACCGCCGTCTTCTGCGGCCGCGGTGAACAGCCGGCGGGAGTGCTGACGGGCGACGATGCGTTGGTGGCAGCGCTCGACGGCCGGCTCGGTCTGACGCCCTGACCCGACCCGCTCAGTCGTACACGCGACCGAGAGAACCGGCCACCGAACCGACGGGTTCGGACCGCCACGCCTCCCAGTAGACACCGAGGCGCCGGCCGAAGCGCTTTCCCGACTCGGCGTACAACCGTCGCCCGAGATGGATGGCCCGCCGTTCGAGATCGTCGCGGGTGCCGCGTGCGAGCAATCGGGCGCCGTCGACGTCGTCGATCCCGTCGAGCCGCCGCTCGAGCACCAGCAGGTCGTGGGCATCTCCGAGCGCATCGGTGAGGTGATGGAACGCCTCTTCGAGCGGGACGAGGAGATCGGGCGCGGCCGACGCGATCAGTTCGAGGTGGTATCGGGTGTACTTGGCCCGCTTCCGCCATTCGTGGAACGACTCGCCGGTCGGCCGTTCGATCGACTCCGCCATCGCGGCACGGCCGCGCTGGTAGGTCGTGACGAGTCCCGGGGCGATCGCATCCCACCCGGTGTCGTCGCTCGACAGGCGCTCGATCGCGTCGCCGAGTTCTGTGAGGAGCCCACGGGCGGCTTCGAGCGCCGGATGATCGGAGCGCAGCGCTGATTCGGCGGCGCGTTGATCGGCGAGCAGCAGGTCGTGGGTGCCGGTGAGCTGGTCGCGGTCGAGTTCGGTGGTCGCTCGCAGCCGCTCGAAGGTGGCCGCCAGCGCCCGTGCGTCGCGAAAGGCCCCGAGTTCGCGGGCTGCGTCTCGGGCGAGTTCGTCGACGCGCCGGTACCGCTTCGCCCGCACGGCCGGACGGACGAGTCGGACGGCGCCTCGGATCTTCTTGCATCGCTTCCGTACCTCGTGGATCGCCACGTGAGGTTCGTCGGCGAAGCCGGGGCCGAGCGCCTCGACGGCCTCGTCGAGTTGCTCGCGACAGACCCGACGAACACCGTCGAGCACCGCTTCGTCGTGTTCGAGGGAGTAGCCCATGGGGTTCACGTAACCACACCGTGGTCGCGGCAAACAGGGCGCTCCGACCCGATCCGGCGGCCTGCCGTGTGGAAACGTTTCGGGCACGAGAAGGGGGTCTCGAGATGAAATGCAACGCAGGCGTCATGCACGGCGTCGGACAGGACTGGACGGTCGAGGAGATCGAGGTCGACGATCCGAAAGCGGGGGAGGTGTTGGTTCGATGGACGCATGCCGGCATGTGTCACAGCGACGAACACGTCCACACGGGCGACATGGTGCCGTCGCCCGAGGCGCTCGAGATGATGGGCATCGAGGGTGGCTTCTTCCCGATCGTCGGCGGTCACGAGGGTGCCGGCGTCGTCGAAGCGGTCGGCGAGGGAGTCACCGCCGTGGCGCCGGGCGATCACGTGTCGGCGTCGTTCATCCCGTCGTGCGGTCAGTGCCGCTACTGCGTGACCGGCCGCCAGAACCTGTGTGATCAGGGGGCCGGCGCGTTCGTGAAGGGCATGATCACCGACGGCACGAGCCGTCATCGGTTGGGCAGCGACGACCTGATGCTGTTCGCCAAACTCGGCACCTTCGCCGAATACTCGTGCGTGGCCACCTCGCAGGTGATCAAGGTCGACGCCGACCTGCCGCTCGACGTGGTGGCGCTCGTGTCGTGCGGCGTTGCCACCGGCTGGGGATCGGCGACCCGCCGCGCCGAGGTGCGGCCGGGCGACGTCGTCGTGGTGGTCGGCATCGGCGGCATCGGGATCAACGCCGTGCAGGGCGCGGCGATGGCCGGCGCCAAGAAGGTGATCGCCGTCGACCCGGTCGAGTTCAAGCGCGAGAAGGCGATGGAGTTCGGCGCCACCGACACGTTCGCCTCGATGGAGGAGGCGTTCCCCGCCGTCACCGAGATGACGATGGGGCAGATGGCCGACAAGGTGATCATGACGCCGGGTGTGCTCTACGGCGACATGATGCAGCTCGGCACCGGCCTCGCCGGCAAGGGCGGCACGATCGTCGTCACCGCGATCGCACCGATGGAGCAGACCGAGTCGTCGGTGAACCTGTTCGAGATGGCGATGTGGAACAAGGAGATCAAGGGGACGATCTTCGGGTCGCTCAACCCTCGCCACGACATCCCGAACCTGTTGTCGATGTACACGTCGGGTTCGCTGAAGCTCGACGAGCTGATCACCAACCGGTATCCGCTCGCCGACATCAACGAGGGCTATCGCGCCATGCGCGACGGTGAGAACATCCGCGGCATCATTGCTCACGCCGATGCCTGACCGTCGCCTGACGTCGCTCTCACGGTCGGTTGCCGGCCGGACGGCCATCGTCACCGGAGCAGCGAGCGGGATGGGTCGGGCGACCGCCCACCTGTTCGCCGACGAAGGGGCGAACGTGATCGTCGCCGATCTCGGGGCCGATCGTGTGGCGGCGGTGACCGACGAGATCACCCATGTGCACGGGAGCGACCGGGTGCTCGGTCGGGTGTGCGACGTCGCGTCGCCCGACTCGCTGCGGGGGCTGGTCGACGCGACCGTCGATCGGTTCGGCGGGATCGACATCGTGATCAACAACGCCGGCGTGTCGCTCGTCAACTCGTTCCTCGCTCAGGACGGCGAGACCGACGACGAGTTCGAGTCGAACTGGGCGACGACGCTCGACGTCAACCTGACGGCGCACGCCCGACTCGTTCGGTACGCCGTGCCGCATCTGCTCGACTCCGACTCGGCGCGCATCGTGAACATCGCCTCGACCGAGGCGCTGGTCACGACGGCCGGCCTCGCCGCGTATGCCGCGACGAAAGCAGGTGTTGTCGGGCTCACCAAGTCGATGGCCGTCGAGTTGGGACGCCGGCGGATCACGGCGAACTGCATCTGTCCCGGCCCGATCGACACTGCGATGACGAGTGAGATCCCGTCCGAGGCGAAGGAGACCTACGCCCGGAGGCGGGTGCCGTTGCGACGCTACGGACAGCCCGAAGAGGTCGCCCAGATGACGCTCAGCCTGTGCCTGCCGGCGGCGAGTTTCCTCACGGGTGCCGTCATCCCCGTCGACGGCGGCATGTCGATCCGCCACACCTGACCACACCCCCGCCAGTTCACGCCTTCGGCGAGTACCAGACGGAGACGTGGGTGCGGCTGGTGTCGGTGAAGGGGGAGCGGTGCCAGTCGGCCCAGCGTTCGCGCAGCGACATGCCGGCGATGCGCGCCATGAGGTCGTACTCCGCCGGCCACGCCCAGCGGTGCTCGGACGAGAAGCGCCCGGAGCGTGCACCGGTTCGGTAGTGGTGCGAGACGAGGCGCTGCTCGACGAGGTCGTACTCGTCGATGCCGCCGTGCTCGGCTCCGGCGTCGAAGGCCAAGAAGCGTTCGCCCCGGGGGAGATCCTGGACGCGCGGCACCCCGGTCTCGACCACGAAGTGTCCACCGGGGGCGAGATGGGCCGCTGCATTGCAGAAGCAGGCCACCTGTTCGTCCTGGGTCAGGAGGTTCGTGATGGTGTTGAACACCAGGTAGACGAGGCCGAACTCGCCGTCGATCCGGGTCGTCGCCATGTCGCCGATCGTGACGGGGATGGCGGCGCCGCCGGGCTTGGCCCGCATCTCGGCGACCATCGCACGGGACAGCTCGATGCCGTGCACCTCGACGCCGGCGTCGGCGAGTGGAAGGGCGACCCGGCCGGTGCCGATGGCGAACTCCAGTGCCGGGCGGTCGCCGGCAAGATCCGCGAGGAAGGCCACGGTCGGTTCGAGAACCTCGGGTGCGAACATGTCGGCGCAGTCGGCGTCGTACCCGGGTGCCACCGTGTGGTCGAACGCCCCATCGCTCATCACCCCAGCCTGGCAGCCGACCCCCGGCAACGCATGAACAGTTT
>JBPEWX010000506.1:0-3155 GCA_052032235.1 Ilumatobacter sp.
GGTCGCGCGCCCACTCCTCCGCCTCGAGACGACACTGCTCGATCTCGGCCTCTCGCTTCAACCGCATCGGGTGCTTGGGGCCGGCGGGGTGGCCCCGGTTGCGGGGTCGGGGGTCGAACTCGACGTCTCGCACCCAGACCGACACGGAACTCTTCGAGACGTCGAGTTCGGCGGCGATCTCCTGCAGCGTCCACGACGCGGCGCGCAGTTCACGAGCGCGCTGACGTTGTTCGACCTTGCCTCGATACCCCATGCCGCATGGTGCGCACGGGGGTGTGACGCAGTTGCGGCGTCAGGCCGCGGAGAGCTTGTACTGGTCGGCGTCGGTGACGAAGTCGGCGTGGCCGTAGCGGTCGAGCAGGGTGGCGATGCGCGCGTTGAGGTGACGGTCGATCCGATCGCCGACCACCGGCGCCTTCAGGCCGTAGGTGTAGAACAGCGTCTTGGCGGTGATGGCCCCCAGTGCGGCGCCTGCGGCGATCTTCTCCCCGGCGCTGAACGTGATGCCGATCGACTCGGCCCGCTCCGCGTCGCCGCCGAGGAAGCTCTTGATCAGCACGAACCGGGAGAACCCGTTCTCGAGCCAGGCGTGCACCTTGCCCCGTACGGTCGACGTGTCGAACAGATCGACCTCCATCGTCCCCCGCACCAGCGAGCCACAGATCTCGTCGTCGTAGCCCTCGACCAGCGACACGTGCCGGGCCGTCATCAGGTCGACGATCTCCTGCGGCGTCTCCCCCAACAGGTTCTCGGGCAGCCCGAGCAGGAAGCAGCGGTAGCGCGACAGCTCGACCCGCGCCCGCTCGGCGTCGGTGAACTCGGTCCGACCCTTGCGCAGCACCTCGGCCGACATCAAGAACACGCCGATCAGGCCGGCGGGCATCTGATCGACCTGCGGGATCGGGGTGCCGTACGTGGCGACGTCCCACTTCCCCGAGTTCAGCAGGTGGAACCGAACCATCGAATGCATCAGCCGAACCTTCGCCGCCGCTTCGAACCCCTTGCCGTCGCGGCGCAGTGCGCCCGGCAACGTGGTCGCCGTGAAGAAGCTCGCCGTCTCGAACACCCGCTTCGCAGCGGCTTCGTCGGACAGGGTGCCCGTCATCGTCATCGGGAGCGCGGCGTACTTGTTGAGGAACGTCGCCAGGAACGCCCCGCGGATCGCGAACGGCGTCGCCGTGGCCATCCCGATCCGTTCGGCGGCGGCACCGCGTTCGACCAGCTCCATGTCGACCCAGTCGGGCGTGGCCTCCATGGCGCCGATCAGATCGCGCAGCTCCTGCGGTGCGTCGTCGACGGCGCCGACGCCCTGCTCGCACGCCGTTTCGAGCATCTCGACCAGCGTGCGGAACCCGAACTCGGGGATCAGCGCCGCGTAAGCGTCAGCGAACCGGTCGCCGCGCATCGTCGCGTCACGGATCAGGCGTTGCAGCTCGGGCTGCTCGAACACCCGCTCGACCGCCGCCCGATGCGGCACGAACCGCTCGTCGTCGACCGTCGCCTCGGCGTCGTATCGTTCCGGCACGATCGCGAAGTCGACGTTGCCGTACACGCCGGGGATCTCGTCTCGCTGCCGGACCACGTCGTCGGCGTAGACCCCGACCTCCCGGTCGAACCGTGTGTCACTCCCCATGTCGTCCCTCCCGCCAGGATCATAGGGACTGGGCGCCACCGGATCGGTGGCGGACCTCATTCGGTTTCGAGGAACTCGCGCAGGCGCTGGCTGCGCTGTGGGTGCCGGAGCTTGGCCAGCGTCTTGGCCTCGATCTGACGGATGCGCTCGCGGGTGACGCCGAACGCCTTGCCGACCTCTTCGAGTGTCTTGGCCTGCGAGCCGTCGAGACCGAACCGCATCCGGACGATCTCCTGCTCACGCTCGTTCAGCTCGCCGAGCACTTGCTCGACGGCCTCGTGCAGCATCGCCCGAGCGGCGGCGTCGGCGGGACCGTCGACGTTGGCGTCCTCGATGAAGTCGCCGAGGTTCGATTCGTCCTCTTCGCCGACGGGCGAGTCGAGCGACAGCGGGTCGAGCGCGTACCGGAGCAGATCGCGGACCTTGTCGGGCTCCATCTGCATCTTGGCGGCCAACTCGTCGACCGTCGGTTCACGCTCGAGCTCCTGGTGCATCTGGCGGCGGGTCCGGGTGAGCCGGTTCATGTGCTCGACCATGTGCACCGGGATGCGGATCGTGCGTGCCTGGTCGGCGATCGCCCGGGTGATCGCCTGCCGGATCCACCACGTGGCGTACGTGGAGAACTTGAAGCCCTTCGTGTAGTCGAACTTGTCGACGGCACGCATCAGGCCGAGGTTGCCCTCTTGGATCAGGTCGAGCAGTTGCATGCCTCGACCGGAGTACCGCTTGGCGATCGACACCACCAGCCGGAGGTTGGCCTGGGTCAGCTCGCTCTTGGCACGCTCGCCCCGGCTGACGGCACGCATGAGCAACCACTGCTCGGTCTCGTCGAGGCCGCCCTCGTCGATCCGCTCCGCAGCCATGTGGCCCTCTTCGATGAGCTGAGCGAGGCGGCGTTCGTCTTCGGTGGTGAGCAGATCGACCTGGCCGATCTCGCGCAGGTACATCCGGACGGTGTCGGAGGTGCCCGCGTCGACCCGAGTGGCGCGCTTCTGGCCGCGACGGCGACGCCGACGGGTGAGCAGCCGTTCGACGTCTTCTTCGTCGATCACCACGCTGCGCGTCCCGCGAGGCGGCGTCTCGTCCTCGACCTCGTTGACGGTCTCGTCGACGCTGATCCCGGCCTCGGTGAGCGTGGCCGTGACCGTCTCGAGCCGGTCCTCGGTGAGCTCGACGTGACGGAGCACGTGCGTCACCTCTTCGGCGTGCAGCTCGCCGTGTTCGCGACCGCGTGCGACCAACTGCTTCCACTCCGTGTGACTCACCCCCTCGAAAGGCGGTGGCACCGGCGCATCGGTCGGTTCAGCCCCCATGCTCACGTGCCTCGCTGCGTCCTTCCAGCCAACCTAGCAACCAGCCGGCTGCCTCCAGGCTTCGGTCTTCCTCCCCGAGCGCCTCCATCCGGACACGTGCCTCGGCGTCGAGTCGGATCAGTTCGGGATCGTCGCTCGCCCGCCGCATCGACAACTCCCGTCGCACCGCGGCACGGATCAGGTTGACCGCTTCGATCTCGGCGTCGACC
>JBPEWX010000507.1:0-3608 GCA_052032235.1 Ilumatobacter sp.
GTCTCGGCTGCGCCTCCCCGTTCCCTGCGACACCCGACCCAGAGAGCGTTCGGTATCCGCGGTGGGTGGGCGGGCGGGTCATAGGGTTGGCACGCCCGATACGGAGGTTCCCATGATCAAGGCACTGCTCGCATTCACCGTCGTGTTCCTGTTGGCCACCTTCCCGGCCACCTGGCTCCTGATGCTGTTCCTCGGCAACGTCGGCCTGACGGTCGGCTACTGGGGGACGCTGCCGCTCGGCATCCTCGTGTCCGCCCTGCTCGGCGGCGCCACGAGCACCAACGTCTACAACGTCCGCTGACGTTCCGCCGACGACGGCCGGCGCGTCGTCAGGCGTCGCCGGGCGAGTGCGGGTCGACGTCGGTCAGATTCGGTCGCCCGCTGTCGACGGCTCGCTCGGGTGAACCGCCGCGCACCGCAACCACGACTCGCCACAGCACGAAGGCGGCTGCGGGGAGCAGGACGGCGACGATGATCAGTTCCACGTCGTCGGAGTACCCGCCGCGTCGCAGCGTCGAAACCCGGACCGCCGGAGGTCGCCCGCGCACCGCCGATAGCCTCGTCGGTGTGCGGATCTCGGGCGCGGCGCTCCTCACCGGCGGCTTGTTGCTGGCGTCGGGGTGTTCCGGCGGATCCGACGCGGCCGCCCCCGGCGACGACGCCGACACGCCGACCTCGACGACGGTGACCACCACCACCGTCGCACCGACCACGACCACCAGCACGGTCGCACCCACCACGACGGCGCCCCCGGAGATCTGCGTGGTCACCGTGCAGCCGGGCGATTCGCTCGGCGGCATCGTCGCCTCGCTCGACGGCGTGACGATGGAGGAGCTGCTGACCGAGAACCGGATGAGCGAGACCGACATCATCCACCCCGGCGAGCAGTACGACATCTGCCCCGGCAACGACGTCGACGACGTCAGTGGCACATCCCGGCTGGCGCCCTCGCCCGCCCACGTCGAGGTGCAGCAGGCCGAGCTGAACGAGCTGTTCGCCGGCACGTCACTGTTCGAACTCGGCATCGACGGCGACTCCGGGCCACTCACCCGCCAGGCGATCTGCGCGGCGCGCATGCTGCTCGGCCTCCCCGAGAGCACCACCCACCTCCCGGAAGGCAGTGACGAGGAGGCGGCGATCTTCGATGCGACGCGCGACTCGTTCACGATCCCACGGGGCGCGGCGACGTGGTCGTCGAAGTGGATCCTGATCAACGAGACGTGTCAGGTGATCGTCACCGGTGAGGGCGACGAGCGCATCGTCGACATCTTCCCCACCTCGACCGGCGAGCCCGACTACCCGACCCACAACATCCAGGCCCTCGACGCCTACCGGTACGACCCGGCGCTCGACAACGACGGTTGGCACGACAGCACCAACTTCCCGAGCGAGGTCGACAACCCGCTCAACGGCAACATGTACAAGCCGATCTACTTCAACGGCGGCCAGGCGATCCACGGCGCCGGCTACATCCCGCCGAACCCGCGCAGCAAGGGCTGCGCCCGCACCTTCCCGCACCACCAGGACCGCATCATCGACTGGCTCGGCATCGACGACATCGTCGAACCGGTCTGGAACGCCGGTGCGATCGGTGCGACGGTGTCGGTCGTCGGTGAGTACCGCGAACTCTGATCGACCCCGTCGGCGCCGCGAGGTGCCGTGGCCGTCAGGCGGCGCCCGGTCGGGGCGGTGACGGCCGGACCAGGCAATACACCGACAGCGCCAGGGCGGCGGCCGGCACGACCGCCGAGATCCACAGCGCCACCTCGTACGAGCCCGCCACCGACTTCACGAGGGCGAACAGCGCCGGCCCGATCGCGCTACCGATCACCATGGCACTCATCTGCACGCCCGAGATCGACCCGAGGTGGCGACGGCCGAAGAGCCGGGGTACCGCCGCCGACGTGAGCGGCGCGAAACAGCCCTGCGACATCCCCCACGCGCCGATCGCCAGCACCGCGGTCCACGTCGTGTCGATGTAGGTGACGGTGAGATACATCACGAGCTGGGCGGCGCACATCACCAGCGCGATCAGGACCGGGGTGACCTTGTCGATCAACCAGCCGTTGACGAGGGTGACCGGCACACTGACGAACGCGATCGGCAGGAAGATCCGCACGATCTCGTCGTCGGTGAGTCCGATCTCGGCGCCGATGTCGACGATGTGGAACGTGAGTGCCGTCCCGGTCGAGCTGAGCGCGGCGACGGGCAAGGTCACGGCCCAGAAGCGCGGGTCGCGCAGCGCCTGACCGCGGGTCAGATCGTGCTCGGTTCCGACCGGCGCCTTCGCCCGCATCGCCCCGTTGGCGTCACGCTCGGCGATGCCGCCGTCGATCACCAGCCCGGATGCCTCCGGGCTCTCGCGGAACAGCACGACGATGATCGTGCCCATCAGCACGACGAGGACGGCGGCCATCAACCGCCACGCCGTCCGGAAACCGTCGAGGTCGATCAACCACAACAGGAACGCCGGGCTCGCCGCGAACGCGAAACTCATGAACGCGTTGGAGAACGAGGTGACGACGCCGCGCCGACGATCGAACCACTGCGAGATCATCGTCCGCGACGACAGCGTGAGCATGCCCTGACCCGAGAACCGCAGACAGCCGAACCCGACGCTCATCACGATCATCCCGACGATCGTGTTCATCGGACCGACGAGGCTGAAGCCGATGAGCGTCGCGGCCAGTCCGACGACGGCGGCGAGCGCCATCACCCGGGCGCCGTACCGGTCGACCGCCCGGCCACCGCGAGGGAGCAGGAAGCCACTCGTCCCGGTGCCGATCAGATAGGCGATCGACAGTTGCAGCCGGCTCAGTCCGGTGCCGTCGGTGAGGTGATCGGTGAAGACGCTGACGCCGGCGGTCTGGCCCGGCACCGACGCGATCATGCCGATCGTGCCGACGACGACGATCACCCAGCCGTAATAGAACGGGAACCGCGACGGGTCGAACGGCCACAGGCCGGTCTCGCGTTCGGCCGAGGGTGCCGAGTCGCCCGGGCGCGCGTCGACATCGGTGCGGGGGGTCACCGGACCAACCTACGCGCAACGTGGGTCGGCGCCACGGCGAATCGGTGCGGGCGCCACATCCGGGACGCGATGCGGCGGCGACCGGTGCCTCGGTCGCCGCCGCGAATCCCGCCGCTGGCGGGCGGCGGCACCGGGCCGGGGCCGGCTCGGTGTGACGCGAACCATGCCACGTCGGCACGGGTGCCGCGCGGATGGACCGTGAGGCCGGAGTGGCCGGCGCGGGTCGCCCGAGGTACGGCGTGGTTGAATCGGCGGGCATGACCGACACCGACACGACCACCGACGGACCGATCCGACTCGTCGTGATGGGCGTCGCCGGCTCGGGCAAGACCACGATCGGGCTGAGGCTCGCGGATGCGCTCGACGTCGAGTACGTCGAGGCCGACGACGCTCATCCGCCGGCGAACGTCGAGAAGATGGCGGCGGGCATCCCGCTCACCGACGCCGACCGGCAGCCGTGGCTCGAGACGCTGGCCTCCCGCCTCGCGGCTCGGACTCGGGTGGTCGTCTCGTGCTCGGCGCTGAAGCGCAGCTATCGAGACCTGTTGCGTGAGGCGGGACAGGTGACGTTCGTGTA
>JBPEWX010000508.1:0-2043 GCA_052032235.1 Ilumatobacter sp.
CGAGGCCACCGAGCCGGCGCCTGCGCCGATGCTCGGCGGGCTCGACATCGCCGACCTCGCGGCCCAGGTGGGAGCCGAGGAGTCGGCCGAGGCACCGGCACCCCAGCTCGGTGGCCTCACGTTCGATGCGCCGACCCTGCCGCCCCCGACGGCGGCACCGACCGGAGAGTTCGATGTCCCGCCAGCCCCGCCCAACACCGCAATGAGCCCGTCGCAGCGGCCGGTCGCCCCGACCACCGCCCAGCGGGCCCCCGAACCGGCTCCCCGCGATCTCGCGCCGAGCCTGCCGACCCGAACCCCGGGTCAAGGCCCCGACGGTGGCCCCGACCGTCTCGCCGCCAGCCTCGACGCTGCGGCCGACAGCCAGTCCAACGGCTCGTTGCCGACCCGAACCCGGGTCGGTGACCCCGTCGCCCCGGTCGAGGAACCCCTCGCCACGGCCGCCGGCGGCAACCCGGACGCACTCCGCGACCGGCTCCGTGCCTTCCAGTCCGAATTCCGCTCGGCGCTCGGCACCGACTCCATCACCGACGACCAGCCCGCTGGTCACGACCATCCTGATCTCGGAGGGGATCGCTGATGAATGCTGCAGACAACCTCAACTGGCTCGTCGGACGCTTCGTCCAGCAAGTCGCCGCCGTCCGACAGGCGGTCGTGGTGTCGTCCGACGGACTCCCGCTGGCGGTGTCCGACGGCGTGGATCGAGAAGCCAGCGAACGACTGTCCGCCGTCGCCTCCGGGATGATCGGTCTGGCATACGGGTCGGCCGGACGCTTCGGCGCCGGCGCCGTCCAGAACGTCATCATCGAGATGGAGAACGGCTGGATGTTCGTGACGGGCATCCGTGACGGCTCACTCATGTGCGTCGTCACCACGAAGCACGCCGACATCGGCACGATCGGCTACGAGATGGCCGTCTTCGCCGAGCGCGCCGGTGAAGTGCTCACGCCCGAGGTCCGTGAAGAACTGAAGTGCCTCATGCTCTCTCGGGGGTGACCGACCATGACGAACGACAACACCCTCGACGTCGAGTTCGACGATGTCGAACACGACGAGGGTGACGAGACGGGTCGCCTGATCCGGCCGTACGCCATCACCGGCGGACGAACCGGCGCAGAGACCGACATCAGTCTCGAAGCCCAAATTCAAGCGAGTCATCGTGCCGACGAACTGGTCGGCGCGTATCGCTGGGAAGCCGCACGGCTCATCGAACTCGTCCAGGCGCCGACGGCCCTGATCGAGATCGCGGCCCGGCTCGAACTCCCGATCGGCGTGGCCCGTGTGCTCGTCGCCGACCTCGTCGACGACGGCGCCGTGGTCCTCCACGTCCCGCAACCGACTCAGAACTTCAGCAGTCTCTTGGAAAGGGTGCTCGACGGTGTCCGCAACCTCTAACCACCAGCCCCCGACCGGCAACAAGATCCCGGTCAAGATCGTCGTCGCCGGCGGCTTCGGCGTCGGCAAGTCGACCTTCGTCAACACGATCTCGGAAATCGAACCGCTGCGTTCGGAGGCGACGATGACGTCGGCCTCGGCCACGCACGACGACCTGTCGCAGATCTCGACGAAGCAGACCACCACGGTCGCCATGGACTTCGGCCGCGTGTCGCTCACGCCCGAGATCGTGCTGTACCTGTTCGGTACGCCGGGTCAGGAACGGTTCCACTTCATGTGGAACGAGCTGTCCCGTGGCGCGATCGGTGCGGTCGTGTTGGCCGACACCCGTCGCCTCGGCGACTGCTTCCCGGCGATCGACTACTTCGAGGCCCGCAGCGTCCCGTTCGTCGTGGCGGTCAACCCGTTCGACGGCCAACGCAGCCACCCCATCGAAGCGATCCGCGAAGCCGTCCAGGTCGACGAAGCGGTCCCCATGCTCTACTGCGACGCCCGGGAACGCCAAGACGCCAAACAAGGCCTGATCGCCCTCGTCGAGCTCGCCCTCCGCCGAGAACGAGCCAAAGCCCAAACCACCCACGCCTAACCCCCGACCGACCAACTTCCGGGTCAGGTGCCAAAGGTGACGACTCGCCAACTTCCGGGTCA
>JBPEWX010000509.1:0-2215 GCA_052032235.1 Ilumatobacter sp.
CTTGGTTGGCCAGCGTCGCCACCCACGCGAGCACGTCGGAGAACTCGTGCTCGATCTCGGCACGCGTGCCCTTGCGGACCGCCTGCGCCAGCTCGCCCAACTCCTCGCACAACCAGGCCACGGTGGGGGCGACGCCACGATCGCGGTCCCGGTCACCGTAGGTACGTTCGATCACGTCTTGCAGCTCGACCAGGTTCACGGCTCCGACCGTATCGGCTGCCGTTTCGGGAGTTCGCACGGCGGGAATCCAACGGGCATGGGAACCGAGAAGCGAGCGGTCGTGAATCCGGAACGAACCGACGCCGCCGACGAACTCGTCGATCAGGTCGAGGTCGACACCGAGCAACCCGACGACCCGTCCGAGATCGCCGAACGCGCCGCCGACGCAGCCGACGACCCAGACGTCGACGTCGTCGCAGCGGTCGGCGGCGACGGCACCCAGCGGACCGTCGCCGAAGCGATCGCCGGTTCCGACACCGAGTTGGCGATCGTGCCGGGCGGCACCGTCAACCTGCTCGGCCGGGTCCACGGCATCGAGACGGTCGAGGACGCCGCCGACGCCATCGAACGGGGTGAGGCGCACCCGTTCGACCTGGCGCGGTGCGACGGCCACGCCTACCTGCTCAACTCGAGCAGCGGCCTCGACGCCGCGATGATCGCAGCCGTCGACGACCGCGCCAAGCGCTTCGGCCGAGTCGGCTACACGGCGATGGGTGTGCTCGAACTGATCCGGGCGAAGCCGTCGCACGTCTCTGTCGTGGTCGACGGCGAGTCCGTGTTCGACGGTGACGCCCTCACCGTGATGGTGCTCAACGTCGGCGAGCGAGGGTCGGCGTCGTTCCGCATCGCCCCGGACGCCGCCACCGACGACGGGCTGCTCGACGTGGTGGTGATCACCGGCTCTCGCCGCGCCTACCTGCGAGCGGGGTGGTCTCGGTTCCGCAAGCGTCTGCCCGCCGACACCGACGCCTGCTTCGCGCAGGGTCGGGAGATCGAGGTGCGGTGGGCCGACGAGGTCGCCGTGCAGTGCGACGGTGATCCGGTCGAGCCTCGCAGCACCATCCGGTACACGGTCGAACCCGGCGCCGTCGCCATCCGGTCGTGAGCGGCTCGCCCGCTACAGTCGCAGACATGTCATCGATCTACGACCTCCAGATGACGAGCATCACCGGCGAGCAGGTCGACTTCGACCAGTTCCGCGACCAGGTGCTCCTCATCGTCAACGTCGCCAGCGCTTGAGGCCTCACCCCTCAGTACGCAGGTCTGCGTGCGCTCCACCACGAGTTCGACGACGTCCAGGTGCTCGGGTTCCCGTGCAACCAGTTCGGCGCCCAGGAGCCGGGCTCGGAGGAGGAGATCCTCGAGTTCGTCCGGTCGAAGTTCGACGTCGACTTCCCGATGTTCGCCAAGATCGAGGTGAACGGCGACGGCGCCGCGCCGCTGTACCAGCTCCTCAAGCGCGAGCAGCCGGGCGACGGCGACAGTGCCGACATCACCTGGAACTTCGAGAAGTTCCTGGTCGACAAGCAGGGCAACGTCGTCCGACGCTTCGCCCCGCCGACGACGCCCGAAGAGGTCGGCGCCGTCATCGGCGAGTACCGCTGAGCCCACCCGGCGAGACCCGGAGCGAGCAGTCATGAACGGCCCGTCGCGCTGGAGCGCCGCATCCGGCGTCCAGCGCGGCGCCGACTACGACGAGCGCTGGGCCCGGATGGAGGCGGCCGGTGTCTCGATCCACGGCGAGGCCGACTTCATCGGCCGGTACGAGCCGTCATCGGTCCTCGACGCCGGCTGCGGCACCGGCCGCGTCGCCATCGAGTTGGCGCGCCGCGGTGTCGACGTCGTCGGGGTCGATCTCGATCCCCCGATGCTCGAAGCCGCCCGCGACAAGGCGCCCGACCTCGAGTGGGTCGCCGCTGACCTCCGAACCGTCGATCTCGGTCGTCGGTTCGACGTCGTGGCCGCGCCCGGCAACGTCATGATCTTCCTCGCGCCCGGCACCGAGCGCGAGGTCGTCGCCAACCTGGCACGCCACCTCGAGCCGGACGGCGTGCTCGTCGCCGGGTTTCAACTCGGCGGCCGCTACGACCTGCAGCACTACGACGTCGACTGCGACGCCGCGGGTCTCACCCTCGTCGAGCGTTTCGCCACGTGGGAAGGCGCCCCGTGGCAGCACGGCGGCGACTACGCCGTCAGCGTCCACCGCCCGGCGACT
>JBPEWX010000051.1:0-3365 GCA_052032235.1 Ilumatobacter sp.
GGTGGGGGTGACGATTCTGCGGATGGGGACGTCGTGCATGCGGATCTTGCCGGGCTTGGCGTCGCGGGCGACTTGGGGGAAGGCGCCGATCGAGATGGTGACCGGGTCGGGCTGATCGTCACCGTCGATGACGAGCACGTCGCCGGTGGCCTCGGTGAAGGCACCGACGGCGGCCTTGCCCCACCGTCCGGCCGGCATGACCTTGACGCCCTTGCCGGCGCGTCCCTGTTCGGGCAGCTCGTCGACGGCGAAGCGCTTGCCGTGCTTCTTGTCGGTGGCGAGCAGGATGGTGTCACCCGTGACGGTGCCACCGAACACGACCTGTTCGCCGGGGCCGAGCTTGATGCCCTTCACGCCGGCGGCGGCACGACCCATCTGACGCATGTCGGACGGGACGAATCGGATGCCCTGGCCGCTGTCGCTGACGAGCACGACCGGGGTCGCCTCGTCGAACCCGCCGATCGAGACCAGACGGCTGCCTGCGGCCAGCTTCACGATCGAGATGCCGCCCTTGCGGTCGCCGCCCTCACAGTCGGACGCGGCGATCCGTTTCACCATGCCGTCCGACATCACCAGGAGCAAGTCGTCGGGCATGTCGGCTTCGAGCCACCAGACGAGCGGCTCGCCCTCGAGCCCGGGGAGCAGCGAGGCAGCGGCCGTCGGCTTCTCGGGCACGTTGTCGACCAGTGTTCGGATCAGCTGACCCGACGTCGTGATGACGACCATGGTGGTCGCGGTCGAGGTATCGAAGGTGAGGAGCGGCACGAGCTTGGGCTTGGCCTTGGAGCCGCGACGGATGCCCTGCACCCAACCCGAGGCGTCGACGTGGACCTGGATCGGCTGGTCGATCACCATCGCCGCCTTCGACACCTTCGGTGCCTCCTCGGTGGTGATGGTCGTGACCCGGGGAGCGACGTCGTCGGTGAACTCCTCCATGACCTTGCGCAGGCCGCGGGCGACCTCGGTGCGCTGACGCTGCTCGGAGGAGAGGAGCAGCTCGAGCTTGGCCTGCTCCTTCTCGAGTTCGTCGGTCTCCTTGTTGAACTCGATCACGGCGTCCTCGGTCAGCTGGCCGAGGTTGAGATCGAGCACGGCGTTGGCCTGGATCTCGTCGATCTCGAAGCGCTCGCACAACCGTTCACGGGCCACCGCTCGCGTCTTCGAGGTGCGGACGATCCGGATCGTCTCGTCGATGTCGACCAGCACGGCGAGGAAGCCGCGCAGCCGGTGGAGGCGCTCGGCGATCTTGGCGAGCCGGTTCTCGCTGCGGGCCACCACGACCCGGATGCGGTGGGCGACCCACGCCTGGAGCACGGTGCGCAGGTTGTAGAGGCGCACCACGCCGTGCTCGTCGAGGAAGTGCATCTGCACCTTGTTGGTGGTCTGCAGGTTCGTGTGGCGCAGCAGACCGGGGATGATCATGTCGGGGTCGACACCGGAACCGAGTTCGAGCGTGATGCGCACCTGACCGTCGGACGACTCGTCGTTGAACGAGACGATGCCGGCGAGGTCGCCCGCATCGAGTGCGTCGCCGACCTGACCGATGAACTTCTCGGTCGAGCCGAGGCGGGTGTCGTCGTAGGGGAGCGAGGTCACCACGATCTGTTGGCGGCCACGGCCGACCGGTTCGATCGTCCAGGCGCCCCGCACCGTCACCCGGCCCTGACCCGAGCGGTAGATGTCGGGCAACTCGTCGCCGTTGGTGATCGTGCATTCCGACGGGAACGACGGTCCGGGCAGGACCGTCATCAGGTCGTCGACCGACGACGACTTGCGGTCGAGCAGCATCAGCGCCGCTTCGCACACCTCACGCGGGTCGTGGGGCGGCAGGTACGACGACAGGCCGACGGCGATGCCGTTGGCGCCGTTCACCAGCAGATTCGGGTAGGCGGCCGGGAGGACGACCGGCTCGGTCGTGGAACCCTCGTAGTTCTCCACCATCGGCACGACGCCCTGGTCGATCTCGTCGAGCAGGAGCATCCCGAACCGGCCGAGCCGCGTCTCGGTGTAGCGGGGCGCCGCCGGGCCGAAGTCGGGCGAGCCGACGTTGCCGTGGAAGTCGAGCGGCGGCAGCAGGTTCGAGAACGGCTGCGCCAGGCGGGCGAGCGCATCGGAGATCGACTGATCGCCGTGCGGGTGGTACTTCCCCATCACCTCACCCGTCACGCGGGCGGTCTTCACGTGGGGCCGATCGGGGAACAGCCGCATCGTGTGCATCCCCCACAGGATCCGACGGTGCACCGGCTTCAGACCGTCGGAGGCCGACGGCACGGCACGGTCGCCGACCACGTAGTCGGAGAAGGCGAAGTAGTCCTTGTTGAGCTGCTCGACGGCGCCGAGGTCGACGACGTCCTCGGTGAACTCGACGACCGGAGCGCTCTTCTTCTTGCGGGCCATCAGCGGCCACCTCCCACGGCGAGCGTTTCGCCGGACTGTTGCAGGAACCAGGTCTTGCGCAGCTCGGACTTCGATCCGAACAGCTGCTCGGCGAGCTTGGCGAAGCCCGCCGGATCGTCGATGGTGACCCGGCCGATCTTGCGGCCGGTGCCGATCACCTCACGGAGTTCGGCCGCGTCCATCTCACCCAGCCCTTTCAAGCGGCCCATGTGGGCCTTGTGCTTCGGGTTCTCGGCGAGGAACGCAGCCTTGGCGGCGTCGTCCTCCAGGTAGATGCGCTCGCCCTGGTGGACGGTGGTCCACAGCGGCGGCAGCGCGTAGAAGAGGCGACCCGACTCGACGAAGCCCGGGCACCACGTGTACAGGAACGCCTTGATCAGCGAGCGGATGTGCAGACCGTCGGTGTCGGCGTCGGCCACGACCACGATCCGGCCGTAGCGGAACTTGTCGAGGTCGAAGTCTTCCCCGATGCCGCAGCCCATCGACAGGATCAGATCGGACAGCGACCGGACGACCCGCTCGATCGACTCGCGATACGAGTTGAGCGGCTTGCCGCGCAGGGGAAGCACGGCCTGGAACGACGGATCTCGGGCGTCGATGGCGGTGCCACCGGCGGAGTCGCCCTCGACGATGAGGAGCTCGGTCGGGCGTTCGGTCTTGTGGGTGCAGTCGCGTAGCTTGGCGGGCAAGCCGTTGCGCGACTTGGTGCCCTTGCCGAGCAGCGCCCGCACGGCGGCCTGCTCGGCGTTCGACTTGGTGCGCGAGCGCATCGACGCGATCGCCAGATCGGCGATCTTCTTCGCCGAGTCGGGGTTCTCCTCGAGCCAGCGGCTCATCGCCGGGAGCACGATCGCGCGCGTCTTGCCGGCCGCCTCGGTGTTCATCAGTTTCGACTTGGAGTTGCCGGCGAACTGCGGTCCCGGGAGCATGATCGACACGACCAGCAGGCCGGCGGCGAAGATGTCGCG
>JBPEWX010000510.1:0-4135 GCA_052032235.1 Ilumatobacter sp.
TTCGCACGATCGAGACGCGCGATCGACGACTGCTGGTGAACGGACAGCCGGTCTGGATCTTCGGCGTGAACCGTCACGACCATCATCCCGATCGTGGCAAGGCGGTCACGGTCGACGACATACGCGACGACCTCGTCGCCATGCGCCGCCTCAACATCTCCGCGATCCGGACATCGCACTACCCGAACCGCGACGAGTTCTACGACCTGTGCGACGAACTCGGCTTCTACGTGATCGACGAATCGAACATCGAGTCGCACGGGTACAACTGGAGCGTCTGCGACGACGCCCGCTACCGCCAGGCGTGGGTCGAACGAGGTGCCCGAATGGTGCAGCGAGACCGCAACCACCCCTCGGTCATCATCTGGAGCCTCGGCAACGAGAGCGGCTACGGCGTCAACCACGACGCGCTCGCCGGCTGGATCCGGCGGGCCGACCCGACCCGCCCGCTCCACTACGAGGACGCGATCCGCATCGAGGGTTGGGACGACGGCGGCCGACCGGCGACCGACCTGGTGTGCCCCATGTACCCGACCATCGACGAGATCCGCAGCTACGGCGAGCGCGGCGTCGGCGATCGCCCGCTGATCCTGTGCGAGTACAGCCACGCCATGGGCAACAGCAACGGATCGCTGGCCGACTACTGGGACGTGATCATGACGACCGACGGGCTCCAGGGCGGCTTCTTGTGGGAGTGGAAGGACCACGGCCTCCGCCAGACGTTGCCCGACGGCTCGACCCGGCTCGCCTTCGGCGGACAGTTCGGCGACGTCCCCCACGACTGCAACTTCGTCGCCGACGGCCTGATGTCGGCCGACCTCGACCCGCACCCGGCCGCAGCCGAGCTCGCGTGGGTCTACCGACCGGTCGCCGTCACCGGCACCGCCGCGACGGTCGCCTCGTCCGGTTCCGTCCGGGTCGAGAACCGGCGGTCCTTCTCGAACCTGCGCGACCTGCGGGCGTCCGTCGTGGCCGTCGGCATCGACGGCGAGCTCGCGCGACGCCGATGGAAGGTGCCGGCGATCGCACCGCACGCCGCCGCCGACGTCGCACTGCCGGCGCTGCCGACCGGCACGGTCGCCGTTCGCATCGAATGGGCGACGGCGGCCGACACCTGGTTCGCTCCGGCCGGGCACCTGGTCGCCTGGGACGAGGTCGTCGTCGACGCCGACCCGACGGTGCCGTCTCCACCCGGAGCGCAACCGCCGGGTGATCTCGTGACACCGGAACTGTCGCTGTTCCGAGCGCCGATCGACAACGACGGCTTCAAGCTGATGCCCGACCTGGCCCGCCGTCTCCGCGTCGGCGGTCAGGCACTCGCGGCCTGGCAGGACGCCGGCGTCGACCACACCGATCCCGAACGACTCGTCGGTCACACCGTCAGCGTCGAGCACGACGCGACCGGCACGACGTTCCACCACATCGTCGACGTGCCGCACGAACTCGCCGACCTGCCGCGCGTCGGCGTCGCGTTCGAGCTCCCGGTCGGGTTCGACCGCACCCGCTGGTTCGGGCGCGGACCCGGTGAGAACTACCCCGACCGCAACCGCGGCGCGATGCTGGGTGTGTGGGAGGGCGGCATCGACCCGCTGCCGTACCTGGTGCCACAGGAGTACGGGCTGCGCACCGATTGCCGCTGGTTCGAGATCATCGACTCGTCGACCGGTCGCACCGTCCGCATCGAGGCGCTCGACGCGCCGCTCCACGTGTCGGCCGTCGGGTACTCCGCCGCCGAACTGTACGACAGCGCGAGCTCGTTCGACCTGGCACCGCCCGAGCGGGTGATCGTGCACATCGATGCCGCTCATCGTGGCCTGGGTACGGCCAGCTGCGGACCGGACGTGCTCGACCGGTACCGGCTCGGGGCCGGCACCTACGAGTTCACCTACCGCGTCACGTTGCCGGAGTGATCGACGCCCCGGCGGACGGTTCGCAGATCCAGACCTCGGCCGTGAGACCGTCGTAGTCGTAGCGGTCGACGACGTCGGCGGCGAAGGCCTCGGCGCCGTCGGCACGCACGAGCGCGACGGCGCAGCCGGCGAAGCCGCCGCCGGTCATCCGCGCACCGAGGCATCCCGGTGCCGCCCGAGCGACCTCGACGATCGCATCGAGTCCCGGACCCGACACCTCGAAGTCGTCGCGCAGCGACACATGGCTCTCGTTCATCCGGGCACCGACGGCCGTGACATCGGCGTCGCGGAGGTGCTCCATGACGGCGACGACACGTGCGTTCTCGGTGATGATGTGATGCGCGCGACGACGATCGGTCTCGTCGGTCACGCGCTCGAGGTCGTCGAGCGTCGCGTCGCGCAGCGCAGCGACGCCCATCGCTGCAGCGGCCCGTTCGCACGCCCTGCGACGGTCGTCGTACGCCGCCTCGGCGAGCACACGGCGAGTCTTGGTGTCCATGACGGCGACCACGACGTCGTCCGGGATCCGGGTCGGGGTCAGGGTCAGGGCACGACAGTCCATCAGGCTGGCGTGGCCCTCGACCGCGCCGGCCGAGATGAACTGGTCCATGATCCCGCTCTGCAGGCCGACGACCTCGTTCTCGACGCGCTGGCCCATGCGGGCGACGTCGATCGGTGCCCAGTCGACGCCGGCTCGTTCGAGCAGGGCGCGGATCGTCGCCACCTCGAGTGCAGCGGACGACGAGAGGCTCGCCCCCGTCGGGATGTCGGTGTCGATACAGGCGCGCCAGCCGCGAGCGGCGATGCCGACATCCTCCATCAGGTCGATGACGCCGGCCAGATGCTTGGCCCAGCCCGGCACGTCGCCGCCGGGCACGATCTCGATCGAACCGAACCCTGCCGAGTCGATCGTGACGGCACCCGTCGACGGGTCGCCGACCGATTCGAAGCTGACCACCGTGTCGAACGGCAACCCCATCGGGAAGGTGAAGCCGTCGTTGTAGTCGGTGTGCTCGCCGATCAGATTGACGCGCCCCGGCGCTCGGGCTGCGAAGTCCGGGTCGCCCCAGAGGGCTCGGTGTCGCTGGAGCGCACGTGCTGCTGCGGTCGGGAAAGCCACGATCAGCAGGCTAGGGAGGCCGCAGTAGGTTTGTCCGCCGATGGTGGATTCCGTCCCGAACGACGCCGGCGATGCCCACCGCCCGCTCGTGCACTTCACGGCGCGGCGTCACTGGATCAACGACCCGAACGGTCCGATCGTCCACGGCGATCGTCGGCATCTCTTCTTCCAGCACAACCCGAACGGGCTCGAGTGGGGCGACATCTCGTGGGGTCACGCCGTGTCCGACGACCTGGTGACCTGGCAGGAGTTGCCCGTGGCGATCCCGGTCGCAGACGATCACATGATCTTCTCGGGCAGCACTGCGGCGCTGCCCGACGGGTCCATCGCCGCGTTCTACACCGGGCACCGACACGACGACGACCCGCTCCGGGTCCGTCAGGATCAGCGGATCGCCGTCAGCCGGGACGGGGGCGCCACGTTCGAGCCGTTCGGTGCCGATCCGGTGATCGACCTCGACCTCGTCGACTTCCGCGACCCGAACGTGTTCTGGCACGCACCGACCGAACGCTGGGTCATGGTCGTCTCGTTGCCCGATCGTCGCCAGGTGATCGTGTTCGGTTCGACCGACCTCGTGACGTGGGACGAGTGCTCGCGCTTCGGACCGGCCGGAGCGACGATCGGGATCTGGGAGTGTCCGGCCCTGTTCGAGTTGCCGGTGCTCGATCGTGAGCGGCGCTGCACCGCGACGCGCTGGGTGCTGAAGATCGACCACAACCCCGGGCACGTGTCGGGCGGCTCCGGCGGCCAGTACTTCGTCGGCGACTTCGACGGGTTCACGTTCGTGCCGGATCACCCGACCACCGAGCCGCGCTGGGTCGACCGGGGTGCCGACTTCTACGGCGCGCTGCCCTTCGCCGGTGAGCCCCCGACGAACGAGCGGACCTGGATCGCGTGGATGAGCAACTGGGACTACGCGCACGACACGCCGACCTCACCGTGGCGCGGCGCGATGTCGTTGCCCCGGCGCATCGCACTGGTCGAACGCGCCGGCGAACACGTGCTCGTCCAGCGGCCGGTCGACGCGCTCGATCACCCGAGCGGCACAGCGACGGAAGGTGTCGGATCCGTTGCGTCGTCCGGTCGAGGGACGGCGAGGTGGTGG
>JBPEWX010000511.1:0-5173 GCA_052032235.1 Ilumatobacter sp.
CAGCAGAGCGCAACCGTGCGAGCCGGTTCCAGTCCTGTCGCTCGTCGCCGTCGCCGATCCGCTGCGACGCCGCGAGCAGTCGACGGTCGATCCGCGCATATGAACGCGTGACGATTCCCGGGAGGGGGTACCGGCGACGGCCGATGTCGACGCCCAGGAAGTTCGCGATCAGGAAGCACCACGCCGACACCATCGCCGTCATCGGCAACACGCCCCACAGCAGACGCTGCCACATCGGGAGTTCGAGGCGGAGCCGCCCCGCCGCCAGCGGTTCGACGTCGTCGTGTTGCCACACCGCGATCCCGTTCTCGAGCGGTTCGAGGCGCTGCCACCCGCTCGCCCAGAGCAGCGGGTCGTAGAACTGGTCGTTCGAGAAGACGTACTTCAGGTGGTATTTCTCCGGCGTCGCGAGGAACTGCTGGAGCGATCCGAGTCCGGGCACGCCGCTGTACTTGGCGCCCTCGAGCCGTTCGACCGGCGTCGTCGTGAGCTCGGGGAGACGTCGTGCGGAGTGGTAGTTGCCGTCGACCGTTTCGGCGGTCGTCTGCGCCGACAGCCACGCCATCTGATCCCCGAACCCCAAGGTCAGGTAGCGCCAGCGATCGTGCTGGTCCTTCTCGATGAACGTGACGATCGGGTCCATGTCGATCGGTTCGGGCTGGAACGGTCGGTACGACGTGAGACTCGACGCGAACAACGCCATGGCGAGTACGGCGAGCGCCCCTGCCGTCAGCAGCCCGACGGTGACCCGCCGCCCGACATGGCGACGGAGGACGTCGCCGAGTCGCCCGTGCACCAGGCTCTCGACGAGGCGGCCGGCGAACGGCAGGACGAGGATCGTCGCCCAGAACGTGAACCGGTCGAGGGTCAGGATCTCGAAGGCACCGCCCAGCATCATCCGAGGGATCGGGGTCGTCCCACCCGTGCCGAGGAGCGTGAGCAGCGCCAGCGAGGCGGCGAGGGGCCACGCCTTCGACACGGCACCGCGCACCAAGGCGTACGGCAGCGCGACGAGCATCACACCCCACGGCACCGCCCAGAACACGAGCCCGGCATTGGTGTTGACGAGGAAGTTGTCCCGGCTGGCGTGCGGGATCGGGATCTGCGTGATCGGATCGGAGGCACTCCACAGCCAGTACGGCAACACGACCGAGATCAGGCTGATGAGGACCAGGAACCCGTACACCGAGGTCCGTGCCGTCGCCGGCAGGACGCGGCGAAGCCGCCGGGCGACGACCGGCCACCACGTGGCGCGCGACAACGCCGACGGGCGACCGGTCGGTTCGTCGTCGAGCGGAGTCCGGAACACCTCGACCAGGGCGAGCGCCAGCACCGGGCCGACGATGAAGACCGATCCGAACAGGGTGGTGACGTGATGGGCCGCCGTGGTCCCCGCCGAGCAGACGACGGCCGCGGCCAGAGCACCGCCCCCACCCCACCGAACCCAGCGGTAGACGAACGGGGTGGCGTTGAGGAGCATGCCGAGCGACAGCAGGGTCGGGAGCTGGCCGAACACGTGGGCCGTCTCGGAGATCGACGACGAGACCGCCGCCAGGATCGCGGCGTAGCCGGCCGCCCGTTCGCTGACCCAGAGCTTCGCGTACCGGAAGATGCCGATGACCGTGAGCAGGATCGCGCCGAGCATGACCGGGATGAACGCCGTGCCGTCGTCGAGCACCTTCGACCAGAGGGCGAGCAGTTGGTGGCTGCCCGGGGGATAGCTCACCGTCGTGAAGCCCGTGTACCAACGCGGTTCCCAGCTCGAGAACCACGAGCGGGCGTAGTGGTCGCCGAAGAACAGATGGACGTAGGCGTCGTACGTCGAGCGGAACGATCCGACGATCAACAACCCGCCGTGGAACAGCACGGTGATCACGAGCGCGATGCCGAGGCGCAGATCGACTCGCGCGCGTCTCCCGGCCATGTCGCCACGCTATGTGCCCGAGCTTCAGCGTCATGTGTTTCTGGATCAAGCCCGGATCAAGGACGTCGGCGGCGGCGGTGCCCTCGAACATCAAGGGCACCTCAAGAACGTTCTCTGCGTGATCATGATCGCTCGATTCATAACGCTGTTCGACCGATTTGGTGCGACCATGTCGCCATGCCTCCCGCGCACGAACTCGCCGCCGAGCTGGCCATCCGGCTCGCGGGCGCGTCCCGAGAGGAGATCCAGACGGCCGTCGAGGAGGCGCTCGAGCTGCTCGCCCGGGAGGCCGGGGCACCGCGTGCCTACATCACGCTCTACCACGACGACGGCACGTTCGAGAACAGCCACGAGTGGACCGAGGGCGACGTCGTGCCGCAGCGTCCGGTCATCCAGCGCATGCGGTCGAGTGACTTCGAATACAGCTACCGGATGGCGATCGACAACGAGGTGTTCGCGGCGACCGACCTCGACCAGTTGCCGCTGGCGGCGTCCGCCGAGAAGACGTCGTTCTCGTCGTTCGGCGTGCGCGCCGTGCTGCAGGTGCCGATGATCGTCAACGACGAGTGCATCGGCCTCGTCGGCTTCAACTGGTGGTCACCCCGCGAACCGTGGAGCGACGATCTCGTCCTGACGGTTCGCTTGATCGCCCAGGTCATCGGCGTGGTGCTCGTGCGAGAGCGCGCCGAGTCGAGCATGCGTCGTGCGTACGAAGAGGCCGACCGGGCGAATCGGGCGAAGGACGAGATGCTCGCCCATCTCAGCCACGAACTTCGTACGCCGCTGCACGCGATCCTCGGGTACACCGAGCTGATGGAGCTCGACGAACGCTCCGACCACGACCGCGAGGCGCTGTTCCAGATCCAGTTCCAGGGACGCAACCTGCTGACGATGGTCGACGACCTGCTGTCACTCGCGAACGGAGAGTTCGTGCCCGACGAGACGGTCGACCTCGGCGCCGTCGTCGGCGAGACGGTGTGCAACCTCACCCCGGTGAGCGAACAACGATCGGTCGAGCTCCACTTGGGTGACCGCGTCGGTGACGCCACCGTCTTCGGTGAACTCGCCCGGGTCCGACAGGTCATGTACTGCGTCCTGTCCGGCGTGATCTCCGCCGCCGCGCCCGGCGACCGCATCACCGTCGATCTCGACGACGACGGAGCCGTCCACGTCCGCGTCCCCGCGGACGACGCGACCGCGCAGTCTGCGGCGGTCATGCCGATGGCACGCGCGCTGATCGCCGGCAACGGATCGATCGACGTGTCCCACGAACCCGACACCGATCTCGAGATCGCCGTCCGGTTCGACGACCATCCGCTCCCGAGTCGAGCGGGTCGACCGGCGACCGACCGCTGAGCGGTCCGCCGCACGACGTGGCGTCGGTCAGACGACGACGCCGTAGCCGACTCCACGCACGGTACGCACGATCTTGCGGTCGGTGACGCCGGCCAGCTTCTTGCGCAGGTTCGCGATGTGCACGTCGACCACGTGGTCGTCCCCGTACCAGTTCTCACCCCACACCGCTTCGAGCAGTTGGGCGCGTGTGAGCACCTGGCGGGGGTTGGCGGTGAGCTGGTCGAGGAGATCGAACTCGATCCGTGTCAGTTCGACCGGCGTGCCGCCGATCTCGACTTCTCGCGCGAGCGGACGGATCACGAGGTCGTCCAAGCTGCGCTCGGGCACGTCGACCTTCGGTTCGCGCGGTCGGCGGGCCATCGCCTCGATCCGGGCGCCGAGCTCGCGTGGCGAGAACGGTTTGGTCACGTAGTCGTCGGCGCCGAGCCGGAAACCCACGACCTTGTCGACTTCGTCGTCACGACCGGTCAGCATGATGATGTACGCGTTGGACGACTCGCGGATCGAGCGGCACAGGTCGAGACCGTCACCGTCGGGCAGGGTCAGATCGAGGATGACGAGATCGGGCGGAACCGAGGCCATGCTCTGCTCGGCCTCGGCGATCGTCGCCGCGGTCCGTACCCGGTGGTTCCCCTGGCGGAGCACCGAGACGACGACCTGTGTGAACTCGACCGAATCCTCGACGACGAGAACGTCCAACTCCTGCATGGGGCCATTGTCGCACTTCGCGGCGCCGACCGGCGGCTTCTCTCGGAGGATCAGGCGGGAAGCGGGTGGGCGCGCCCCCGGTCGAGTGGCGGGAATACTCTTCCGGGGGCGCTTGCCCGTGGCGTCATCGGGGTGGTGGGCACCCCGTTGATGACACCATCTCACGAAGGGAGCGCAGCGGAGCAGCACTCGCCCTCGAGATGGCCGCCATGCCGTCGAACCCGGCGGGAAGGGTGACTGGCGGCGGCGTCATGGGGAACATCCAACCAGAACGGAACGCCGGGTGTGTCTGGCCGTGACCAAGAAGGTTCTGGAGTTCCTCAAGCACCACCACGAAGATCAAGTGACGATCAAGTTGGATCAGGGGACGATCAGCTTGACGGGCCGCGAATTGCAATAACGGCGCTGTTCGATCAGAGTCTGAGGCGTGGAGCGCCTCTCGGCCGAGATCGCCTTGCGCCTGGCTGCCGGTGCCGACGACGACCTCGATGCCGACGTCGCCGGGGCGTTGTCCGAGGTCGGCGACCGATACGCCCATCTGGGGCCGCGCCGGCTCGGCGTCCTCCGTTTCCCCGTCGCCGGCGCCTTCCAGGTCGTGTCGATGTGGGTCAGTGACGACGCCCCACAGCTCCGTCGGCCCGCCTCCGGCGACTCGTTCCAACGACGTTCGGAGCGGCCCTACTGGTACGGGCAGATGCTCGAGGCAACGGGACCGATGTTCGGTCGCACCGTCGACCTGCCCGACGAGGCACGCATCGAACGAGAGATCTTCGAGCGCGAAGGCGTGTCGACGTACGCGCACGCCCCGATCCGGAGCGGCGGCCACACCCTCGGCGCCTTGATCTGGGCGTTCACCACCGATCACCCGGCCGACGATCCCGCCGTGGTCGACCTGATGACCGACGCCGCAGCGCTCGCGTCGGCCTTCAGCGTGCCGCTGCTCCGCATGGACTCGATCGACGACCCGGGCGCCGAACTCGCTCTGCAGCTCATCCGGACGGACGATCGTGCGCTCCGCCGGACACTGCACGGCATCCTGGGCGAGCTCGCGACCGCCGTGCACGCCGACCGCGCGAGTGTGCTGGTGGCGCACCCCGAAGACGGGACGGCATCGCTCTCCGTCGGCTGGATCGACGAGAGCAAGCCGCTGCCGCCGACGATGCTGGCTCCCGACAGCGCCCGAGT
>JBPEWX010000512.1:0-1636 GCA_052032235.1 Ilumatobacter sp.
CCTCACGATCATCGTGATGCTGCTCCTGCAGTTGCTGCTCAACAAGACCAAGGTCGGCCTCGCCTTCCGGTCGGTGTCGTCGAACCTCGAGTCGTCCGAGCTGGTCGGCATCAAGGTCGGCTCGACACTGCAGTTCGGTTGGGCGCTCGCCGCCGCCGTCGGCACGCTCGGCGCTTGCGTCTACGTGGCGAACCCGCTGCTGTCGCTCGAACCGTACGTGATGCTCCGTGTCCTGATCTTCGCCTCGTCGGCGGCTGCGCTCGGCGGTCTCGACAGCATCTGGGGCGCCCTTGTCGGCGGCCTGGCGATCGGGTTCGTGCAGAGCTTCCTCGTCCAGTACCTCGACTTCATCCCGAGCGAGATGAGCCTCGCCGCCGCCGTGGTGGTGCTGCTGATCATCCTGTTGTTCAAGCCAGCCGGCCTCTTCGGGACGGCGTCGGTGGAAAGGGTCTGACCAATGGCGACCAAATACATCCTCGCCGGCACGTCGCAGCACAAGGTCTGGAAGTACGCGACCTGGGGGCTGTTCATCCTGCTCGTGATCCTCGTGGCGTTCGCCTACGTCGACACGGGCTCGATCGAGATCGGCGACAACAAGTACAACCTGTCGATGATCCGGATCGCCAAGGCGGTCTCGTTCGGCATCGCCATCCTCGGTCTGCAGTGCGTCGTCGGCTTCACCGGCCAGGTCGCACTCGGACAGAGCTTCTTCGTCGGCACCGGCGCCTACCTCACCGCCTGGTTGGTGGCCGACCATCAGTGGCCGTACCTGCTCACCCTCGTGGTGGTGATCCCGTTCTGCTTCCTGATCGGCATGATCCTCGGATTACCGGCGCTTCGAATCAAAGGCCTGTATCTGGCGCTCATCACGTTGGGGATGGCTGCGGTCTTCCCATCGATCGTGAAACTCGACTCGCTGTCGGAACAGACCGGCGGTTCGGGCGGCAAGTCGACGTCCGAGTCGAAGCTCGAGTCGCCCGAGTGGGCCACGAGCATCTTCGACGGCATCGCCGGTGTGCTGCAGCAGATCCCGTTCTTCGGCCAGTACTTCGGTGACGGCGACCTGTCGTCCCGCGAGGCCGACCGCATGTGGAAGTTCCTGCTGTTCATGATCGTCGCCTCGATCTGCTTCTGGCTGGTCAACAACCTGATCAAGAGCCGACCCGGACGTGCGATGCGGGCCATCCGCGACAACGAGACCGGCGCTGCGGTGTCGGGTGTCGACCTGGCCATGACGAAGACCCTGGCATTCGGCGTCTCGTCGGCGCTCGGCGGTGTGGCCGGCACGATCTACGTGATGGAGGTCGGCATCGCCTCGCCGGACGACTTCACCCAGCTGCTTGCGATCAACCTCATCGTCGGTCTGGTGGTCGGCGGTGTCGGCACCTTGTCGGGTGCCGTCGTCGGCGGGTTGGTGGTCGTCTTGATCCCCGACTGGGCGGCGTCCACCGAATCGGTCGCCGGTGTGCCAGAACGCTGGCTGCAGGGACCGACGGGCGGCTTCCTGCTCGGCGTCATGCTGATCGCACTCACCTTCGTCCTGCCGGGCGGCATCGTGGCCGGCTTCCGCAAGTTGCGGGCCCGCTTCGTGCAGGTCGTTCCTCGCCCACCCGACGGTTCGATCCCGGCCGCGTTC
>JBPEWX010000513.1:0-3867 GCA_052032235.1 Ilumatobacter sp.
ACGTCGAGACGGGTCCGGCCGTCGAGTTCGCCGATGGGCGCGACGAACGCCTCGATCACCTCGACGCTGGCCTCGAAGCCGACCGCCTGGAGCCGGTCGACGAAGTCCATCTGCTCGTCGAGACGCACCGGCATCTCCAACGCGGCCGGATTGGCGAACGTGCCCGACCCGTGGTGCCGGCGCACGAGTCCGTCGGCCTCCATCTGGATGAGCGCCTCGCGGATGGCGATCCGGCTCAGACCGAGCTCCTCGGCCAGGGCGTCGACCGACGGCAACGTGGCGCCGGTCTCGGCCGCCTTCCGCCAGATCGACCGGATGCCGTGGATCGGGCTGTCGGGTCGCGTCACGGCGGGGACCCTAGCGGCACCGACGTCGTCGATCGGGCTTCGGTGAGCGGGCGGTCAGTCGGCGACGGCTGCGCGCAGCATCGCGATGAACGCGTCGTCGTCGGCCTCGGTGACCACGAGCGCGTTCGGTTCGCGGCCCATGAAACCGAGCACGTCCATCACGACCATGCCGCGTGTGAGTTCGCTCTCGGTCTCGACCTCGAGGTGGAGGCGGCGGGTCTCGGTCGCGATCGACGGATCGATCGCATAGGCCATCGTGATCGGGTCGGGGAGGTCGAAGCCCGGCAGCTTGGTCTGGGTGGCACAGAACTCCTCGACGACACGCTGGATGCCGATGCAGAAGTCGGCGACCGGCGTCCCGATCGAACGCAGGTCGTCCGCGAGCGCGGGTGGCACGACGGCGTGCTTGCGCGAGATGTCCCACCCGACGAACTCCAGCGCCAGGCCCGAGTCGAGCACCGCCCGGACGGCGTGCGGGTCGGCCCACATGTTGAACTCGGCGGCCGGTGTGACGTTGCCGATGTGATCGGCGACGGCACCCATGATGACCGTCCGCGGGATCCGCTCGGGGAGTGACGGGTCTCGTTCGAGGGCCCGGGCGATGTTCGTGAGCGGGCCGAGGGTGACGAGCGTCAGTTCGCCGGCGTGCCGGTGTGACGCATCGAGGAGTGCCTGGACGGCGTCGTCGCCGTCTGGTGTGCGGCCGGTCAGGTCGAGCCCGATGTCGCCCATGCCGTCGCCGCCGTGGACGTTCTGCGCCGTCTCCAGTTCGATCGTGAGCGGCGCGGCCTCGCCGACGTGCACCGGGACGTCGAGTCGTCCCACCAGTTCGCGGGTGTACAGCGCGTTCTGGACCGCCATGTCGAGCGGCACGTTGCCCGCCACGACCCCGATGCCGACCACGTCGATGTCGGGATGGCGGAGTGCGATCACGAGCGCGACGGCGTCGTCGGACGCGGTGTCGGTGTCGACGTAGAACGGGCGGCGGGGCATCCGGCACACGGTAGTGCCGGGCCCGGCTTCGCGGACCGGTCAGCGTTGCGTCGGCGCGGGACGATGTCGACTCCCGGAAACCCGCCGTTCACCCCGCCGATCGGATCGCTTCATCCGGTGTGCCTAGGGTGGGCGCATGTTCCACAAGCACAAGCGACGGCTGGCCGTCGCGTCACTCCTGGCCATCAGCGGCACGATCGTCGCAACGGCAGGACCCACCCAGGCGGCCGACGGCAGCATGATCATCACGGGCGTCGTCGACGGACCACTGTCCGGCGGTGTGCCGAAGGCGATCGAGGTCTACGTCCAGTCCGACATCACGGATCTCTCGGCATTCGGCGTCGGTTCCGCCAACAATGGCGGCGGTTCTGACGGCCAAGAGTTCACCTTTCCCGCCGGTTCGGCGACCGCCGGGACGTACCTCTACGTGGCGTCGGAGTCTCCCGGCTTCAACACGTTCTTCGGATTCGATCCCGATTACACCTCATCGGTCGCCGCCATCAACGGCGACGACGCGATCGAACTGTTCGAAGACGGTGCCATCGTCGACATCTTTGGCGATCCGAACACCGACGGCTCGGGCGAGGCGTGGGACTACCTCGATGGTTGGGCCAAGCGCTCGTCGCTGATCGATGGACCGACGACGTCGTTCGACGTAGCCGACTGGAGTTTCTCCGGGCCCAACGCGCTCGACGGCGAGTCGTCCAACGACGCGGCGGTGTCGCCGTTCCCAATCGGTCGCGACGGCAACGGTGGCGACCCCGATCCGGATCCCGATCCGGTGTGCGACACGCCGGACGCCGACCTGACCCTGATCAGCGAGATCCAGGGTTCCGGCGCCGATCCGGACGCCGAGTACGACTCGCCGCTCGACGGCGAGACCCACACGATCCGTGCGGTCGTCACCCTCGCCGACCCTGATCTGAACGGCTACTTCGTCCAGGAAGAGCCGGCCGACAGCGATGGCGACCCGGCCTCGTCGGAGGGCCTCTTCGTGTTCCAGTCGAGCGGCACGCTCCCGGTCGAAGGTGACACGGTCGAGTTGACCGATCAGGTCACCGCCTACTTCGGTCTCACCCAGTTCTCGTTCCCCGAGACGGTCGTCTGCGACGTCGATCCGGTCACGATCGACCCGACACCGATCGAGTTGCCGCTCGACCGACAGGGTCGTGAAGCGCTCGAGTCGATGCTCGTCACGAATGCGCAGGATCTCCAGGTGACGGGCTTGTTCACGGCGTACCGCTTCGGAGAGCTGGGCCTGGCACTCGACGGGCCGCTCGAGCAGGCCACGTCGGTGTTCGCTCCCGACGATCCCGCGGCCGCAGCACTCGAAGCCGAGAACCTCACCAAGGAACTGTTGGTCAACGACCGCGACGAGCAGTTCAGCCAGTACAGCCCCTACCCGTGGGAGCTGTTCGACGACGGCCTGTCGGCTGGCGACACGATGCCCGCCGGCCGACTCGTCGGTGCGCTGAACTACTCGTTCGGTGAGTACAAGGTGGAGCCCCTCGACAACGAGGTCGGCGATCCGAACGCTCGTATCTTCTTCCCGGAGACCGACGACACCTTCCCGGTCCAACCGGCTCCCACCCTGTCGAACGGCAACGACATCGCGTCGTTCAACGTGCTGAACTACTTCAACACGTTCGGCGACAGCGAGGTGCTGCGCGGTGCACGCAACCAGGCGCAGTTCGACCAGCAGACGGCGAAGCTCGTCGACGCGATCAACTCCCTCGACGCCACGATCGTCGGCCTCATCGAGATCGAGAACGACTACGAGGACTTCTATGACGGCGACCCGTCGACCGAGCCCTCGATCGTCACCCTCGTCGATGCGCTGAACGCGGCCGCCGGCTACGACAAGTGGTCCTACGTCCAGCCGTCGGAGGAGATCTTGACGACGGAAGGACTCGGTGGAGGCGGCCTCGGCACCGACGCGATCGCCAACGGCATCATCTACCAGGGGGCCCGGACCAAGACGGTGCTTCCCGCCACGACGTTCGACATCGATGCACTGCTCGACGGTGATGCCGAGAACAGCCGCTGGCCGATCGCCCAGGCGTTCGACCTCGACGGCAACCGGGTGACGGTCGTCGTGAACCACTTCAAGTCGAAGGGGTCGACGTGTGCCGACACCTCGGGTCCCGGCTTCGGGCTCGGCGACGACAGTGGATCGGAGCTCACCGGCAACTGTGATCTCACCCGCCAGTACGCCGCCGAGCGACTCGTGGAGTGGGTCGAGACCAAGGGCAACCCGGTGTTCGCCAATGGCAAGACCTTCCTGATCGGAGACTTCAACTCGTACGAGGAAGAAGCGCCGATCGAGATCCTCGTCGATGCCGGCTATGTCGATCTGGTCCAGAGCCAGGGTGACGACGCCTTCACCTACAAGTTCGACGGGCGCTACGGCCGACTCGATTACGTCTTCGCCTCGTCGAAGATCGCCAAGAAGGTGACCGACACCGAGGTCTGGCAGATCAACTCGGTCGCGCCGACCGGATTCCTGTACTACAACGATCCGATCGAC
>JBPEWX010000514.1:0-10544 GCA_052032235.1 Ilumatobacter sp.
TCGGACGGATCGGACGGCGGAGCCTGCGGGTGAGCGTGAGGGGGTTTGCGCTCACCCGCCGGCTCGACGCCTGACGACCAACCTACGGGTCCGATCTGGCGCGCGTGTTTCGTGCGGGTGAACTCTCGCCCCGATGTGGCGAGGGTCACGCCCGCGACGTCAGACGCCGCTGCGTTCCGACTCGATCAGGGCGGCCGGGCGAGGACGGCCGAAGAGGTAGCCCTGGCCCTTGTCGCAGCCGAGCTCGCGCAACCGGTTGAGCTGCAACGGCGATTCGATCCCCTCGGCGACGACGCTCAATCCGAGTGACTGGCCGAGCCGCACGACGGCCTCGACGATCGTCGAGTCCTCCTGTTCGATCCCCAACCCGGCGACGAACGACCGGTCGATCTTGATCGTCTCGACCGGGAACCGCTTCAGGTACGTGAGCGACGAGTAGCCGGTGCCGAAGTCGTCGACCGACAGGTGGAGCCCCAGGCTGCGCAACTCCCGCAGCGCGACGCTCGCCGCCTTGACGTCGGAGAGCAGCGCCGTCTCGGTGATCTCGAGCCACACGCGATCGGCGTCGGTGCCGGTCTCGGCGAGCGCCTCGGAGACGGTGTCGAAGAACCCCGGGTCGACCAGCTGGCGGGTCCCGACGTTGACCGAGAGATAGCAGTCGGAGAACGGCAGGGCGGCGGCCTGCCACGCAGCCAGCTGTGACAGCGAGTCGCGCAGGATCCGGTTGCCGAGTTCGGTCAACAACCCCGACTCCTCTGCCAGGGGGAGGAACTCGCCCGGCGGCAGCAGGCCGCGGTCGGGGTGCAGCCACCGGCAGAGCACCTCGTAGCCCTGGATGCGGCCGGACGGCAGGTCGACGATCGGCTGGTAGTACGGCACGATCTCACCGCGTTCGATACCGCGCCGGAGTTCGCCGGTCGTCTTCAACGCCTTGACGCCCGTGACGTGGCTGCCGGCCTCGAACGCCTCGACGCAGTCGCGACCGCGCGCCTTGGCGCGATACATGGCGGCGTCGGCGTCGCGCAGCATGTCGTTCGGCGACATGCCCACCTCGTAGTTGGTCGAGTACCCGATCGACGCCGTCACGTACAGATCGTGTTCGTCGATCGTCACGGGCGGGTGGACGGCGCGCCGGAGCCGTTCGGCCACGTCGACCGGCTCGCCGCGCAACATGACGACGAACTCGTCGCCGCCGAACCGGGCGAGCACGTCGTCGTCGCGCAACGCGGACGACAGGCGGCGCGCGACCTCGCGGATGAGCTGGTCGCCGACCTCGTGTCCGAGGCTGTCGTTGACGACCTTGAACTGGTCGACGTCGACGAACAGCACGGCCACGTCGTTCACCTCGGCGGTCGCCAGCCGGTCGGCCAGCTTGTGCATCATGTACGACCGGTTCGGCAACCCGGTCAGCTCGTCGTGTCGCGCCGCGTACCGGAGCTGCGCTGCGGCACGGCGCTGCTCGGTGACGTCTTCGACGTGGGTGATGGCCAGCATCTGACCGTTGTCCTCGGTGGTCGACACCCGGGTGCGCGCCCACACGAACTCACCGTCGCGCCGTCGGTACCGCTGGTCGATCCGAAACGAGTCGACGATGCCCAGCTCGAGGCGGGCACGATGCGGCTGCGCCGCTCGCACGTCGTCGGGGTGGGTGAACTCGCGCAACGTGCAGCCGACGAGTTCGTTGACGTCGTACCGGAGCATGTCGGCGAGCGACTGGTTGGCGTCGACGATGCGCCCGTCGTCGAGACGCACCAACGCCATGCCGGTCGGTGCGGACTGGAACGCCTGGTGGAAACGCTTGCGCGCCTGGCTGAGCTCGCGCGCTTGCTGCTCACGCTCCGAGATGTCGCGGAACCGGACCACGAGGCGCGACTCCTGGTCGAACACCGACGTCTGGCGTGGCAGGTGGAACGAGGCCTCGATCACCGCACGCTGGGTCGCACTGGTGTGGACCTGCATCTGGATCGGCTCGACGTCGTCACCGGCGAACCCGCGCTGCAGTCCGGCGGCCAGCTCGGCCTGGTCGTCGGACTCGACGTAGTCGACCAGGTGCGAGTCGACCATCGCGCGCCGGGTCAGGTCGAACATCGCGAGGGCGGCGGCGTTGGTGGACCGGACGATGCCGTCGCGGTCGACGAGCATCACCGCCTCGGGCAACTCGTCGAGCAGTCGACGGACCTCGGCCTCTGCCGACTCGACGACCGCGAGCTGACGGTTCATCCGCACCGTCTGTCGGCGGGTGTTCCAGATGCTCGCCGAGAGCGCCAACACCGACACGGTGCCGATGACGACCAGGGTGGTGTCGGCGCTGAGGTTCACGTGACGAGGTTAGGGCCGCGCGCCGGGTGGGATCGGGGATAGCAGTGTGATCGGACGTCTCGGTCGTCGCGACCGGATGACGGACCGGCTCGACGGCGTCAGCCGCGGGCCGCCCACCACTCGTCGAGTCGACGCGTCACCTCGTCCTCACCGAGGACACCCTCGTCGAGCCGGATGTCGAGCAGGAACTGCAGCGCCTCGCCGACCTCGCGCCCCGGACCGATGCCCAGATGGTCCATCACCGCCTTGCCGTCGAGCTCGGGCCGGATCTTGGCCAGCTCCTCGGCCTCGGCCAGCTCGGCGATGCGCTCCTCCAAGTCGTCCATCCGCTTCGACAGGGTGCGCGCCTTGCGCTCGTTGCGGGTGGTGCAGTCGCAACGCGTCAACACGTTCAGCTCGTGGAGCAGATCGCCGGCGTCACGCACGTAACGGCGCACCGCCGCGTCGCTCCAGCCGAGCCGGTACGTGTGGAACCGCAGGTGCAGCGCCACCAACTCGGTCACGGCGGCGACGTCGTCGTTCGAGTACCGCAGCGCGGTCATGCGCTTCTTGGTCATGCGGGCACCGACGGCATCGTGATGATGGAAGGTGGTGCCCTTGCCCTCGAGGTACCCGCGGGTGCGCGGCTTGCCGATGTCGTGGAACAACGCCGCCAGACGCACCAGCCGGAAGTCGAACTCGGGTCGGTCGTCGGGCTGCTCGTGCGGCGGGCGGACGTTCTCGACCACCGCGATCGAATGGGTCAGGACGTCCTTGTGGCGGTGGATCGGGTCGTGCTCGAGCCGCATCGCCGACAGCTCCGGCAGGAACTCGTCGGCGAGGCCCGTGTCGTGGAGGAACCACAGCCCGGCGGCCGGGTGGTCGACGGTGATCAGCTTGTCGAACTCGTCACGGATGCGCTCGGCCGACACGATCTCCATCCGGCTGCGCATCGATTCGACGGCCTGCACGAGGGCGTCGGTCGGGGTGAGCTCGAATCGGGCGATGAACCGGGCGGCGCGCAACATGCGCAGCGGGTCGTCGCTGAAGCTGATGTCGGGGCCGAGCGGGGTGCGCAGCACCCGCTGCATCAGGTCGGCGGCGCCGCCGTGCGGGTCGACCAGGGTCGGGGTGGCACCGCCGGTGAGCTCGAGCGCCATCGCGTTGATCGTGAAGTCGCGGCGGGCCAGATCGGTCTCGATGTCGTCGGAGTAGGTGACGTGGGGCTTGCGCGAATCGTCGGCGTAGATCTCGGCCCGGAAGGTCGTGATCTCGTAGGTGCGGTCGCCGAACTTGGCGCCGATCGTGCCGAACCGTTCGCCCTGCGTCCAGATCGCGTCGGCCCATCCCTGGATGCACGCCTTGATCGCGTCGGGTCGGGCGTCGGTGGTCAGATCGAGGTCGAAATCGCCACGACCGGCGTCGACGAGCAGGTCGCGCACGGTGCCGCCCACCAGGTACAAGCGGTGCCCGGCCTGTTCGAACCGGTCGGCAAGGGGTCGCAGCTCGTCGAGCACGGGGGCGAAACGGTCCGGGATCATGGCCCGACCAGGCTAACGAGCCGAAGGCGGGCCGGGCACGAACGATCCGTGACGCTCGGCCGACGCGAACGAGGCGCCCAGGAAAACCTCCGGCGACCGGACTACCGTTTCGCGCGTGAATCAATCTGCGGTGCGGACCACCAGGCCCGTGGCACGCACATGGCGGATGCGTGCGTGGCCGAGCGACGCGTCCGTCGCGCACCTGATCTTCACCGACCACCAGCATCTGCCGTCGCGCGACGAGCTCGACGAGGCCGTCGCCCACGCGATGCGGAAAGGGGCGCGTGCGATCCGCACGTCGGCGATGTTCCCGGCCGCCGCCGGGGTCGTGCTGGCCGACGACTTCGAGGTGATCGACCGCCTCGCGCTGCTGTCGTTCGATCTCGACACCGAACTCCCGCCGGTCCGGGGCGACGTCCAGCTCGGTCGGCTCCGCCCCTGGCACCTGACACCGTGCAGCCAGATCGATCGTGAGTCGTTCGGCCTGCTGTGGGGCAACTCGGCGACGAGCCTCCGCGACATCCGCCACGCGACCCCGAGCTCGTCGTCGCGCGTCGCTCGCACCGACGACGGCATCGTCGGGTTCGCGATCTCCGGCGCCGCCGGCGACCACGGCTACCTGCAACGTCTCGCGGTCCGACCCGCTGCCCGCCGTCGCGGCGCCGGCCACGACCTGGTCGTCGATGCCCTCCGCTGGATGCAGCGCCGCGGCGCCGTCCAGGCGCTCGTGAACACCGGGGTCACGAACGAGGCCGCGCTGACCCTGTATCGGTCGCTCGGTTTCGTCGACCTCACCGACGAACTCGTGATCGCCGAGCGTCGGCTCACCTGAACCGTGCTGCGTGTCCGGAGCATCGCGTCGATCACGACGGCCCTCGTCGTCGCTGCGACGACGCTGACCGCCACCGACGCGTCGTCGGCCGTACCGCGCCAGACGACCACCGTGGCCGACGGGATGTCGTTGATCGACGAGACCTACACCGTCGATCCCGGCGGCACCGTCCGCCTGTCGTTCCTGGTGACCGGCGACGTCCCCGAGATCACCACGACCACCACCACCACGACCACCACCACGACGACCACGACGACCACCACGACCGTGCCGACGACGGTTCCCGGCCAGATCGCACCGTCGCCCGGCGACACCGAGACGACGACACCGAGTGCGTCGGTGCCGACCACGACCGAACCGCCGGTCACCGTCCCGCCGGGACCGGAGATGGTCGTCCAGGTCCGAGCCCACGCCTCGGTCGAGTCGCGCAGCGAGGTCGACGCCGTCGACGAGGGCGATCCGGGTCCGATCATCGACATCGTGCAGTTCGACCTCGACGACGTGGCGCGGGTCGACGAGAACACCGGCGACCGAATCGTCGACCTCGAGATCGAGCTGACCGAGAGCGGCACCGACTTCGACCGGCTCGACCTCACCGACGCCGGGGTCTACCCGCTCACGGTGCAGATCCGCCGCAACGGCCGCATCGCCGCCGACCACACGACGTTCATCGAGGTCCTCGACACCTCGCGTTTCGGTCGCGGACCGCTCACCTATGCCGTGTTCGCCGCCGTCGACGACTTCGGCCCGACCCCCACCGACACCCAGCTCGACGACGCCCGCGCCCGGCTGGAGGCGATCGTCGAACTCGCGGACGCAGTCGACGGACCCGTCACCTTGTCGCTCCCCCCGACCGTCGTCACCCGGCTCGACACCACCGATCCCGAGCTGATCGAACGGACCCGGGCGGCGCTCGGACCCGGCGACCTGCTGCTCGCGCTGCCCGACGTCGAACTCGACCCGTCGTCGGCGGCTGCGGTGGGGCTCGTCCCCTCGTTCACCGACCGGGTGGTCGTCGGCGAGGAGATCCTGGCCCGGACGTTCCCCGGCGTGCCGATCGCCCGTGCGGCGTGGCCCGTCACGACCGAGATCACCCCCGACGGTGCCGCCACCCTGCGCGATCTCGGCATCCCGCTGCTCGTGGTCCCCCAGGAGCAGTACCTCGAGTTCGAGAACAACATCGGCGCGTTCGTCGACACGACCCTGCTCTCCGGCGCCGAACTCCCCGACCGCTCGCTGATGCGGATGATCATCGTCGACGCGATCGACCGACGCCTCGACCCCGACCTCGACGACCGGTTCAACGCCACCGAGCGCGCCGTGCGGGTGATGGCCGGCACCGGCGCCGTGCGGTACGGACTCGACCCCGACCTCCGCGGCATGGTGCTGACGGCTCCCGACCTGTCGGCACCCGACGCCGCGACCCTCGCCGAGGTCGAACGGTTCGTCGGCGGTCATCCCGAGCTCGGTTTCGACGCGATCTCACGGCTGTCGCAGATCAACACGTTCTTCGTCGACCACGAACCACACACCGTCCAGCTCGCCGCCGATCCGCCGGTCGAGCTCGGGCCGCGTGTGGAACGTGCGAACGCGATCCGACTCCTGGCGGACGACACCGCCTCGATGCTGCCCGGCGCCGACACCCGACCGAGCGAGTGGGAGTCCGATCTGCAGCTCGCCATGTCGACCGGGTTGACCTCGGTCGAAGCCGACTCGATCATCACCGCCGTCGACGACGACATCGCCGACGTCCGCGACGCCGTGCAGCCGCCCGAGTCGTACCAGTTCACGATCGCGGGTCGACAGGCCGACGTGCCCGTCCGGATCGAGAACACCGGGACGACCCCGATGACGGTCGTCGTCCGGCTCTCGTCCGACAAGTTGTCGGTGCCGGGCGGTGACGTCACCGCCGTGCTGGCACCCGGTGCGGTGACCGACGTCGCCGTCCCGGTCGAGACGCGCTCGAACGGGCTGTTCCCGGTGATGGTCGAGGTGCGCACGCCGGTCGGGAACCTCCTCACCGAACCGGTCGAGATGACCGCCCGCGTCACCAGCTTGAGCGGACTCGGCCGGGTCGTCACCGTCGGCGCCCTCCTGGTCCTGCTGAGCTGGTGGTACAGCTACTTCCGTCGGCGTCGAGCCGCCACCGTCGCCGCGGCGTCGAGCCGCCACCCGTCGAACGGTGATGCCGACCGGACCCAAGCCGACGACACCGACGCCGTGCTCGACGACCTCCCCGAACCGGCCGAGCAGCCGACGGAACGGGCGCCGGCGTGGCCGGGACGGCTCGGCACGAACGGGACCCACGCGGCCCCGGCCGACGACGTCCCCGAGACGGCACCGGCCGAACCCGAGTAGGATCCGAGCCCCGTGAGTGTCCGTATCGTCACCGATTCGTCCTGCGACCTGCCGGAGTCCGTCGTCTCCGACCTCGGCGTGCGCGTCGTCCCGCTCTCGATCCGCTTCGGCGACGACGAGTTCATCGACCGCGAGGAGCTCTCCACGGAGGAGTTCTGGCAGAAGTGCGCCGCCCAGGACACCCTGCCCGAGACGGCGGCGCCTGCGCCCGGCCAGTTCGAGCAGGTCTACCGCGAACTCGCCGCCGACGGTGCGACCGGCATCGTCGTGATCTCGCTGTCGGGCAAGTTGTCGGCCACGATGCAGAGCGCCGAACTCGCCGCCCGCTCCGTGTCCGACACGGTCGACGTGCGCGTCGTCGACAGCCGCAGCGTCACGCTCGGCGTCGGCACGATGGTGATCGCCGCCGCCCGGGCCGCCTCCGAAGGAGCCTCGCTCGACGAGGTCGAGAACATGTCGACCGACCGTGCCAACCGCACCCACGTCTTCGGCGCCCTCGACACCCTCGAGAACCTCAAGAAGGGCGGCCGCATCGGCGGCGCCAAGGCATTGCTCGCCACCGCCCTCGCGATCAAGCCGATCGTCGAGGTCGTCGACGGTGAGGTCGCCCAGGCCGGCAAGCAGCGCACCCGCTCCAAGGCACTGAAGTTCCTCGTCGACAAGGTGAAGTCGTACGGCGACGACGTCCACGACCTCGCCGTGCTGCACGCCGCGTGCGACGACGTCGACGAGTTCGTCGCGATGCTGCAGCCCCTCTACGACGGCGAGATCGTCGTCGGCGACATCGGGCCCGTGATCGGCACCCACACCGGTCAGGGCACCATCGGCGTCGCGTTCAGCTCCTGATCCCGACCGCGAGCTCGGCCACGATCCCGCCCCGACCCGTCGCGCGTGACCGATTCCTCCGTGAACGCCCGACATTGCCCTGATCCTGCGGACCTCGCCCACTAGCGTGGCGAGCGATCATGGCGTCCTCGGCAGCACCTCCCCCTCGCGCACCGGTGGGTGAGCTGCTCGCGGGCCGATACCGACTCGAACGTCGGATCGGTCAAGGCGGCATGGCCGAGGTGTGGGTCGCCACCGACACCGACCTCGACCGGCGCGTCGCCGTCAAGTGGCTGAAGACCAACCTGGCGAGCGATCCGGTGGTCGCCGAACGGTTCCGACGCGAGGCGATCGCCGTCGCACGGCTCAACCACCCGAACATCGTGGGCGTCCACGACGTCGTCGCCCACGAGGGACGACAGGCCGTCGTGATGCAACTCGTCGACGGCAAGAGCCTCCGCCAGCTGCTCGACAGCCAGAAGCGGCTCGGCCCCGAACTGACCATCCACATCGGAGCCGCGATCGCGGGCGCGCTCGACGAGGCCCACCGCAACGGCTTCGTGCACCGCGACGTCAAGCCCGGCAACATCCTCGTCACCTCCGACGGGCGCGTCCTGCTCACCGACTTCGGCATCGCGAAGGGCCTGCAGCCCGGCGACGAAGACCTGACGAGCGACAACGTGATGATGGGCACCGCGAAGTACCTGTCGCCCGAGCAGGTGCGCGGCCGCCGCCTCGACGGTCGCGCCGACCTCTACTCACTCGCCTTGGTGCTCTACGAATGCCTGGCCGGGCGCGTGCCGTTCCTCGGCGAGACCGATGCCGACACCGCGCTCGCCCGACTCCAGCGCGACCCGACCGATCTCGGCCACCTCCGACCCACCCTGCCGATCGGCCTCGTCAACCTGATCCACAAGACGCTGGCCCGCAACCCGGCCCACCGTCCCCAGACCGGCAGCGACCTGCGCGCCGCACTCCTCGCGGTCGACACCTCTCCCCCACCGATCGACGGCACCCCGGCCGAACCGCCGCCACGCATCGCCAACCCGCCGACTGCGGCACTCGGCGCCGGACCCGGCGTTCCCGGCGACCCGCACATCAGCGGCGTCGTGCCGATCACCCGCACCGACGACCGCACCCCGTCCGCGACACCGCACCCCGACACCGAATCGCGCGACCCGACACCGCCCGGCCCGGTGCCGGTCGGGACCCCGGCACGCCAGGACGTCCAGCGGTGGACGCCGTCGCTCGTCGTCGTCGGCGGCCTCGTCGTCATCGCCCTCGTCGTCGCCGGCGCCCTCTTCGTCGGGCTGAACCGCGGCGACTCGGCCGACGACCTCACGATCGACACCGTCGTGCCCACCGACGAACCGGCCGAACCGAGCACCGACGCCGACGCCGACCAACCGGCCGACGGCGCCACCGACCCCGGAGCCGGACCCGTGTCGATCGTCGACGTCACCGCCTGGGACCCCGACGGCACGAACGGCACCGAGAACAACGGACAGGCGTCGCTGGCACTCGCCGACGGCAGCACCTCCACTGCGTGGCCCACCGAGTGCTACAGCGACAAGTACCTGGGCGGCAAGCGAGGCGTCGGCCTCGTGCTCGGTCTGTCGGCTCCCTCGGCCGGACAACTCAGCGTCGACGTGCTCAACGGCCCGTACCAACTCGAGGTCTACGCCACCACCGACGAGGCGGCACCGGCCGACCTCGGCGGCTGGACCCGCATCGGCGACAACAACTTCGGAGACGACCCGGCGACGGTGACCACCGACGTCGACGTGGCCGCCACGCACCTCCTGCTCTGGCTCAAGGAGCTCGGGCCCGACGATGCGTGCAGCAATGCCAACCCCTATCGGGGTCGGCTCGGAGAAGTCAGCTACCAGCCGTGACGACCTTCGAACGGTCGGACGACGAGCTCGTCTCGGCCGCCCGGCAGGGCGACGCGGCCGCGATGGACGCGCTCCTCCGGCGGCACTACGACCGGGTCCACGCCGTGTGTCGCCGGATCGCCGGTTCGACGCGCGACGCCGACGACGCCGCCCAGGAGGCGATGATCCGCATCGTCCGCAACCTCGACAAGTTCGACGGCCGATCGGCGTTCGGCACCTGGGCGTACCGGATCGCGACGAACACGTCGCTCGACGAGCTCCGCAAGCGGAAGCGACGTCCGCAACTGCACGTCGTGCCCGGGGACGACGATCGACCCGGCGCCCACGAACCGGCCGACGAGAACGCCCACCGGGTCGTCGAATCGGTCGCCGATCGGATGGCGATCGACGAGGCACTGGCCGAACTCCCGGACGACTTCCGGGTCCCGGTGGTCATGCGCGACGTCGGTGACCTGGACTACAGCGAGATCGCAGACGAACTCGGCGTTCCGGTGGGTACCGTCAAGTCGCGCATCGCCCGTGGCCGCAAGATGCTCGTCGAACGGCTCGGGAACCGGACAGCGGGGTCCGAACGTCCAACCGAAGACACTCCCCCACGACCCCCCGACACGACATGATGCACGATCCCGAAACGCTCGCGAGCGCCTACCTCGACGGTGAACTCACCGACGAGGAACGACGCGCCGCCGAAACCGACCCGGCGGTGATGGCCGAGGTCGAGCAGCTGCGCGTGCTGCGAGCCGGGCTCATCGACGTCGAACCGCCGTCCGATCGGGCACGAGAAGCCGCCATCGG
>JBPEWX010000515.1:0-1667 GCA_052032235.1 Ilumatobacter sp.
ACGTTCGACGCCGAGGCCGAATTCGCCCCGGGCTCGTCGATGCCGATCGACGCGATCGGCGGTCCGTGGTTGCCGTCGGCCGAGTTGTTCGAGATCGACCTGAGCGATCCGAACGATCTGCGGATCGTCGCGACGCTGCAGATGGAGGGCTCGTATCTGAGTGCCCGACGGGTCGGCGACACGGTGCGTCTCGCCCTGTCGACGGGCCCGCAGGAACTGCCGTGGGTGTTCCCCGGTGGGAACGCCGGCGAAGACCTGGCGCGCGACACGAACCGCGAGGTGATCGAGCGGTCGTCGTACGCCGACTGGACGCCGAGCTTCCGGCTCACCACCGACGGCGGCGACCGTTCGGGCGACCTGCTCCGGTGCGACCGGATCAACCACCCGGCCGACTTCTCCGGCTTCGACGTCGTGTCGGTCGTCGACATCGACCTCGACGACGGCCTGGCCGGGTTCGACACCGACGACGCGGTCGGCGTGCTGGCGTCGGGCGACACCGTCTACTCGTCACTCGACCGCTTCTACGTGGCGACCACCCGGTGGCCCGAAGCACAACTGTTCATGGACGACGTCGCCCCACCGATGGCCGACGATTCGATCACCTCGCTCCACGCCTTCGAGTTCGCGACCGACGAGCCGGTCCGGTACCTGGCAACCGGCGCAGTGGAGGGGCAGCTGCTCGACCAGTTCTCACTCGACGAACACGACGGTTTCCTGCGTGTGCTCACGACCACCGGCGACGAATGGTCCGCCGACGGTTCGAGCGAGACGGTGCTGACCGTGCTCGAGGAGCAGGGCGATCGGCTGGTCGCCGTCGGCGAGGTCGGTGGGCTGGGTCGCGGTGAACGGTTGTACAGCGCGCGCCTCCTCGGCGACGTCGGGTTCGCGGTCACGTTCCGGCAGATCGATCCGTTCTACGTCCTCGACCTGGCCGACCCGACCGCGCCGGCGGTGACCGGCGAGTTGAAGATCCCCGGCTTCTCCACCTACCTGCACCCGCTCGACGAACACCGGGTGCTCGGTGTGGGTCAGGCGGCGACCGATCAAGGACAGACGACCGGCTTGAAGGTCTCGATCTTCGACGTGAGCGATCCGGCGCAGCCGCGGGAGTCGGCCCAGTGGACGTTGCCGTACGGGTGGTCGTCCGCCGAGCAGGACCATCGTGCGTTCCAGATCGTCGGGTCGACGGTGCTGCTGCCGGCGTACGACGGCGAGGTCGGCCAGCACGGGACCGTGGTGCTCGACGTGTCCGACGGCATCGACGTCGTCGGTTGGATCGTGCACGACGACGACATCGCTTCGGTGATGCCGGCCGGGTGTTCCGGCATCGAGGCGTCGGTCTGGCCGGAGGACTCGGAGCTGTTCTGGCTCGCGCAGGAGGTGCCGGTCCACCTCTGTTCGTCCGACGCGACCCTGCCCGGCGACTGCGAGCGGTACCCGGCCGAGGAGTTGGTGCGCTGGGGCGACGAGGCGTCGATGCGGGACGCCCTCGATCGGGCCGACGCCGCGGACGACGACCTGATCGTGTGGTGCTACCCGCGGTACCGAGACGGTGAGGAGATCGTCCGCGTCGTGGTGGTCGACGGCGTCGTCTACACCATCTCCCGCTTCGCCATCCACGCCACGAGCCTCGACACCCTCGAACCGATCGCCTCCACACCCCTCTG
>JBPEWX010000516.1:0-2853 GCA_052032235.1 Ilumatobacter sp.
GGCGGCGGCCTCGTCGTCGCCGGCCGTGTTCACGCGGCATGTGCGGTCGAGCTCGATCGCACGCACCCCCCAGATGTCGTACGCGGCCTGGCGGGCCGCCTCGGGATCGGTGAGCGGTGCCTCGCAGTAGAGCGTGCCGTCCTGTCCACTGAATGACGCGGCCAGCCCCGGGTATCCCGCGTCGGCGAGCTCGTCGGGCACGCGGGTCTCGAGATCGGACTCGACCCGGTCGAGATAGATCGGTGCCGTCACGACGAAGCCGACCGTGGTGATCGCCGCGCAGATCGCGAGGATCCGACGCCGGTAGCGGCGCGTGTCTCGACGGACGGGCGAACTCATATGCGGGTCACGATCTCAGCGGGGGTGGCGCGAGGCAACCCTCGTCAACGGAGTGCAACAGTTTCTCAACACGCGGGACGCGTGTGGCGGATCGTGCCGCCGTCGGTCAGGAGAAGCTCTGACCGCACCCGCACGTACGTGAGGCGTTCGGGTTGGTGATCGAGAAACCCGACTGGTCGAGCCCGTCCTTGTAGTCGAGCGTGGCGCCCTGGAGGAGCTGCGCCGAGGCCGGGTCGACGACGACCTTCACGTCGTTGTCGTACTTCGCCTGCTCGTCGTCGGACGCGACGTCGCCGTCGAAGTACATCTCGTACTGGAATCCGCTGCAGCCACCCGGCTTGACCGCGACACGCAGCGCCCAGTCGGGGGTGCCTTCGGAGTCGAGCAGTTCGCGGACCTTGACAGTGGCGGAGTCGGTGAGGGTGATCATCGTCGGTCCTTTCACACAGGGTGGATTGCGGTGAAGATGAATTTCGATTGTACCGGCGTCGTCGGCCGCGCGCCCCACGGGGCCGTCGCCGGCATCAGACCGCCCCCACGAGCGAGACCTGGCACGGCGTGCGGGCGGCGACCGAACAGAACTCGCGCACGTCGGTGTCACCGAGCTCGGCGAGGAAGCCGGCGATCAAGCCGTGGTGCAGGCTGCACACGAGGTCGGGATGACGCTCGGCCAGATCGCCGAACGGACAGTTGGCGAATGCGACCACGGCGACGTCGTCGTCATCGGGGTCGCCGTGCACGACCGGGTCGAAGCCGAGTCGGTCGAGGTCGGTGACGACCGCTTCGAGACTCGACGGTGCCGAGCGGAACGCCGCGCTGCGCGCGTGGCCTTCGTCCTCGCCGACCGCGAAGGCATCGTTCGGGCCGGCACCGAGCCGTTCGGCCATCGAGAGCACCATGCGGGCGAGCACGGGCAGGACCGGGGGTTCGAGGCCGAGCGAGGGTGCGGCGTCGGACAAGGAGTAGCGGTGCTGCGGACGTCCGACGTCACCGCGTCCGGCGACCTCGACCGAGACGAGGCCGACGTCGCGCATCCGTTCCAGGTGCGGCCGGACCGTGTTCGGGTGCAGCTCGATGAGATCGGCGATCTCGGCCGTGGTCAGCGGACGAGCGGAGCGGGCCAACTCGAGGTAGATCGCATAGCGGGTGTTGTCGCCCAGGGTCTTGAACAACTGCAGGCGGGCGGCCGGGTCGCCGAGGTCGGGCGCGTCGACGCCCGCCGCTCGTCGTGCGTCGTCCTCGGCCATGAGGAGAGATTACACGGCATCCGCCGGTAAAATCACGACATGGCACCTGACGTCGCCCCTCCGACCCGAGACGACGTGATGAGCGTCCTGCGTGGCGTCGTCGATCCCGAACTCGGCGCCGACGTCGTGAGCCTCGGCATGGTCCCCGATGTCGTGGTCGCCGACGACGGCGTCGTCACCGTGACGATCAAGCTCACGATCGGCGGCTGCCCGCTGCGCGCCGACATCAAGCGAGACGTCGAGTCTCGCCTCGGCCTCCATCCCGGCGTTTCCGACGTGCGGATCGAGTGGGGCGAGATGACGCCCGAGGAGCGTTCGAACGTGATGTCGACGGCTCGCTGGATCGCTCGCGATCGCGCACCGCACACGGCCGTGCCGACCGACTGCCAGGTCGTCGCCGTCGCGAGCGGCAAGGGCGGCGTCGGCAAGAGCTCGGTCACGGCCAACCTCGCCGTCGCGCTCGCAGCACGGGGCTTTCGGGTCGGCGTACTCGACGCGGACATCTGGGGGTTCTCGATGCCGCGCCTGCTGGGCATGTCCGACCGGATGGAGGCCGAGCGCGTCGACGGCTCCGACAAGCCGAAGATCATCCCGAACAAGAAGCAGATCGGAGCGGGGGAACTCGAGGTCGTGTCGACCGGGTTCCTGGTCGACGAGTCGACGGCGCTGATGTGGCGGGGCCTGATGCTCACCAAGGCGGTCGAGCAGTTCCTGTCCGACGTGGCGTGGGGCGACCTCGACTACCTCCTGATCGACATGCCGCCCGGCACCGGCGACGTCCAGATGGGGCTCGCTCGTCTGTTGCCACGTGCGTCGATGCTGATCGTCACGACACCGGCCCGCGCCGCCCAGAAGGTGGCGCAGCGTGCTGCCGACATGGCCGCACGCAGCTTCCTGCCGGTCATCGGCGTGGTCGAGAACATGAGCGCCTTCGTGTGCGACCACGGCGAGACCTATGCGCTGTTCGGCGAAGGCGGCGGCGAGGCGCTCGCAGCGGCGATCGACGCACCGCTCATCGGACGCGTGCCCCTCGAGCCAGCGGTGGCCGCCGGCAACGACGACGGCGTCCCGGTCTCGACCGACGGCGACGGCGCTGCCGCCGCCGAGTTCCGGTCGATCGCCGAACGTCTGGCGACCGAGATCGTGCCGCCGAAGACCGATGCCGACGTCGACATGGCGGGCTGCTCGGCCCGGCTCCTCGACGCCGTCAACGCCGCCTTCGACGACTGACCCCGACGGAAGGTGTCGGATCCGTTGCGTCGAACGA
>JBPEWX010000517.1:0-11446 GCA_052032235.1 Ilumatobacter sp.
GGCGACACGGCGCGACGCGTGTCGAGCACGAGGAGCGTCGTGGCGATCATGACGAGCGTGGCACCGAGGATGTGGATGGCGACGAGCAGCTCCGGGACGTCGCTGAAGTACTGGATGTAGCCGAGTGCGGCCTGGGCGGCCCCGATGCCGATCCATCGGGACAGCGGGGTCACGAGTGCTCGACGATCGGACGGCACCGCCCGGAGCCGCCACGCGATCAGCAGCGCGATCGCGATCGCCGTCAGCACGGTGACGCCGTGCAGCCGGGCCGCCACGGGGATGGCGATGTCGAGCCGTTCGGCGTTCTCGTCGCCGGCGTGCGGGCCGGCTCCGGTGACGACCGTGCCGGTCACGATCGCGATCGTGACGATGACGAAGTGCAACCAGACGAGCCGCTCGGTCGGCCTGCTGACCGTTCGCGTCCGCCGCACGCCGTCGGGCTCACCGGCACGCCGGACCAGCATCGTGCCGGCCACGATGAGCATCATCGAGAGCAACATGTGTCCCTGGACGGCGATCGGGTGGAGGTCGACCAGCACCGAGATGCCACCGAGCACGGCGTTGGCGACGACGCCGAGGACCAACCAGGCGGAGATCCACGTGAGGTCGGAGCGACGCGGAACCCGCCAGAGTGACCCGAGCACTGCGGCGATGACGGCGAACCCGACGATGCCGGTGAACAGGCGGTTGATCTGCTCGATCGCCGCATGCTTCGACGAGACGTCGATCAGCGACTCCGAGTTGCAGTTCGGCCAGTCGTCGCAGCCGAGCCCGCTGCCCGTCAGTCGCACGGCGGCACCGGTGATGATGATCGCCGAGAGAGCGACGAGCGCACCGATCGCGATGGTGCGGTACCGAGTCGGAGTGATCTGCATCGCCATCCCAGGCTACGGGTCAGCGGGTGCGGTCGGCGTCGTCGATGTGTTCGAGGCTCGACAACGACGCGAGGCAGAAGGTGTATCCGTCGTGCACCGGCATCGCTTCGATCCGGCTGACCGAGGCGTGCCCCATCACGAAACGATCCCACTCCCACGGCGTCGGTGTCAGGCCGAGCAGGTGGCCCATCGTGATCGAGTTCGTCCCGACGTGGGCCACCAGCACGATGCGTTGGTCGGGGTCGTCGATCGACCACACCGGCAGACCGTGATCGCCGTCGACCCGACGGACGCCTCGTGCGGCGAAGAACTCGTCGGCACCGCGATGGATCCGAGCGGTGAACTCCCGGATCGATTCACCGCCCCGGAGCCCGTCCCAGCGTCGGGCGACCGGACGCTCCCGCAGCTCGCGGTATGCCTGTTCGGCCATCTCGCCGGGCTGACCGTGCCAATCGGGGTCGCGGATCTCCTCGAGCCACGGCGCCACCACCTCGTCTCGGGCGAGCCGCTCGTACAGCGGGGCCGCCGTCTGGCGGGCTCGCTGCAGCGGCGACACGAACACGGCGTCGAACGTCTCGTCGGCGAGTCGTTCGGCCATGGCCTCGGCCTGTCGGTGACCGAGCTCGGTGAGCGGCGGATCGACGACGTTGCGGCCGTCGCGAACCCATTCCGGCTGGCCGTGTCGGACGAGGACGATCTCCATGGACGACGACCGTACCGTCGCTTCGTCGGTAGCGTGACGGTCGATGACGGCGACCGTGACACCCGACGAGCAACAGGCCGACGAGGGCCGCCCGAACCCCTGGTTGCGCGGCTTGTTGATCGTGATCCTGGCGGCGTTCGCCGCGTTCTGGATCTGGGCGCTGTTCTTCGCCTCGAAGGAGGCGGTCAACCGCATCGACGATCGTGCCTGGGCCGAACGGGCGCAGGCGATCTGCGTCGAGGCGACCGAGGATCGCATCGCGCTCGCCGACCTCACCCGGATCGACCAGGCCGGCCCCGACCTCATCTACCGGCGGGCCGAGATCGTCGACGAGTCGACCGACATCCTCGAGCAGATGGTCGACGACGTCGTCGCCGTGGCGCCGACCGACGAGAAGGGCCGAGGCATCGTGCCGCTCTGGGAAGAGGAGTACCGGGTCTACCTCGACGATCGACGCAACTACGCCGATCAGCTGCGCGAAACCGGGGAGAACCTGGCGTTCTACGAAACCGCGGTCGACGAACTGCCCGTGAGCGAACGGCTCGCGACCTTCGCCGGCGACAACGAGATGTCGGCCTGCGCTCCGCCGATCGACCTGTCGCGCTGACCCGCTCCCGACCGGCACCCGTCGGCACCCGTGGGCGCGGACGTCAGTACGTCTTGATGACCTTTGCCGGAACCCCCGCCGCGACCGAATGATCGGGGATGGTGCCGCGCACGACGCTGTTGGCACCGATCACCACGTTCCGTCCGATCTGCGCGCCCGGCAGGATCACCGAACCGTGGCCGATCCACGATCCGGAACCGATCCGGACCGGACGTTCCGGCATCGTCTGCATCGAGATCGGCAGGTCGCGGTCGGCGTACCCGTGGTTCTGGTCGGTGATGTACACGTGGTGACCGGTGTAGACGTCGTCACCGATCTCGATCGACAGGTGCCCGACGATGCCGCTCCCCCGGCCGATCAGGCAACGGTCGCCGATCGCCACGACCGTGTCGGTGATGCACGTCTGCCCCGGCGCCATGCCCGCCGACAGGGCGACGTGCGGACCGATCACGGTGTCGTCCCCGATGCGGATGTAGTGCTCGTTCATGATCGTCGTCGTCGGGAAGCAGATGACGCTGCGCTCACCGAAGGCACCGAACCGATCGGCCCGCCGCGTGCCCGGCCCGATCGACGCCCACTCGCGTGACAGGTCGTACCCGCGACGGACGATCTCACCGACCGCCAGCTTGGCCCGGCCCGCGTAGCGGACCCACAGGGTGTCTGGTGGAGGCGGGCGGCGCATCGGCGGCACGCTACCGTCGTCGTGTGAGCAGCGCCCGCGACATCGGCAGTCTGAGCGACGTCGACGGGGTGCTCGTCGGTCACCATCAGCGCACCGGACGCGGTTGGCAGTCCGGCACGACCGTGGTCCACGTCCCCGGCGGCGCCGTGTGCGCCGTCGACGTCCGCGGCGGCGGGCCCGGCACACGCGAAACCGACGCGTTGGCCCCCGGCAACCTGGTCGATCGTGTCCATGCGGTCTGCTTGTCCGGCGGCAGCGCCTACGGGCTCTCGACCGCCGACGGGGTGATGGCCGAACTCGAACGACGTGGACTCGGCGTGCCGGTGGGTGACGACCCGTCACACGTCGTCCCGGTGGTCCCGACCGCGGTGATCTTCGATCTCGGACGGGGTGGCCGATTCGACTCGCGACCAGGTCCCGACTTCGGCGCGAGGGCGCTGCGCTCGGCGAAGCGCTCGGCACGGCGCGGTTCGGTCGGCGCCGGGACAGGGGCCCGAGCGGGTGGCCTGCAGGGCGGCGTCGGCATGGCCAGCGCATCGGTCACCGTCGCCGACATCACCGTTCGCGTCGGTGCTCTGGCGGTGGTCAACGCCTCGGGGTGCGCCGTCGATCCGAGCTCGGGAGCTCCGTGGGTCGACCATCCGACGCTTCGGAGGCCGTCGGTGTCCGATCGGCGAGCGTGGCGGGCGTGGGTGCGCGCCCGGGCCGACGAGCAGCAGGCGCTCAACACGACGATCGGCGTCGTCGCGACCGACGCCCGGCTCGACCGGGCCGAGGCCGGTCGGATGGCGATGGCGGCTCACGACGGTCTGGCACGAGCCGTCCGTCCCGCCCACGCCCTGACGGACGGCGACGCCGTGTTCGCGCTCGCGACGGGCGATCGGCCGCTCCCCGACGACCGGAACGGGCTCGTCCGGACGGCGACGTCACGCGTGCAGTACCTGAACGCGATCGCTGCGGCGTCGGCCGACGTGTTCGCCCTCGCCTGCGTCGACGCGATCGTGGCGGCATCGACGATCGGGGACGCCCCGGCGTATCTCGATCTGTGCCCCGACGCACGGCGCCCCTAGTCTGCGCCCATGCAGCTGCTGACGACGCCGAACGAGATGCGCGCCTGGTCGCGGGCGCGGCGGCGCGACGGTCGACGGATCGCCGTCGTCCCGACCATGGGTGCGTTGCACGCCGGGCACCTCGAGCTGGTTCGAGCGGCAGGTGAACACGCCGACGACGTCGTCGTGACGATCTTCGTCAACCCGCTCCAGTTCAACCAGCCGACCGACTTCGACTCGTACCCGCGCCCGATCGACGACGACGTGCAGCAGTGTGCGGAAGCCGGCGTCGCGGCGGTGTACGCCCCGACCGCGTCGGTGATGTACCCGGACGGATACCAGACCCATGTCGAACCCGGCGCCCTGGCCGAGCGGCTCGAAGGGCCGATGCGACCGGGACACTTCCGTGGCGTCACCACCGTCGTCACCAAGTTGTTCGGCGCGGTGGAGCCCGACGTGGCGATGTTCGGCCGGAAGGACTTCCAACAGCTCGCGATCATCACCCGCATGGTCGCCGACCTCGATCTCGGCATCGAGGTCGTGGGCGTCCCGATCGTGCGTGAACACGACGGGTTGGCCCTGTCGAGCCGCAACGTCCGCCTCACGCCCGCCGATCGAAAGGCGGCACTGGTGCTGTCGCGATCGCTCCACGCCGGGCGAGCCGCCTACCGAGACGGCGAAGTCGATCCCGCCGCGCTGGTCGGCCTCGTGCGACGTGCGATCGAGGCCGAGCCACGGGCCCGACTCGAGTACGTCGAGCTCGTCGACGAATCGACCCTGATCGACACCGACCGGGCCGACGACCGCAGCGTGCTGCTGACCGCCGCGTGGTTCGGCGACGTCCGCCTGATCGACAACCTGCCGCTCGGCGACCGCTAGTTCGTCGGCGAGGCCGTCGTCGGTTCGTCGAGATCGGCGACCAGCGTCGCGACGAGCGCGTCGGCGACCTCGCGCCGCTCCCCGGTCGCCGCCCGCACCACCTGATGGACCGGCTCGACGGGAGCGAGATCGTTGCCTCGCTGCCAGGCGACGATGTTCTCGTCGACCCACGACTCGGACAGGATCGCGACGCCGAGTCCGGCCGACACGGCCTCGAGCATCGCCGCGGTCGACACACCGGAGAAGGCGGTGTAGTGATCGATCCCGGCGCGTGCGAGCGCCTCGAGCGGCCCGTCGTAGCTGTGATGTTGCGGCACCGTGGTGACGATCGGGACCTCGTCGACGTCGTCGAACGGCCAGGCCCACGAGGTCACCCACGTGAGCTGGTCGCCCCACAGGGTGCGGTCCCCTGACCGCCGTTCGGACTCGGTGACGAGGAGGGTGGCGACGTCGAGCTTGCCGCGGTCGAGCAAGCGGGCGAGTTCGTCGCTCCCGCTCGACACGATCTCGATGGTGGCGCCGGGGTGGTTCATGTTGAACCGGCTGAGCAGCTCGGTGACGTTGGACGCCGTCAGTTCGGCGTTGGTCCCGAAGCGCACACGACCGGTGAGGGTGGACGTCGACAGTCGGGCGACGGCCCGATCGTGGACGGCGACGATGTTGCGGGCATCGACCAGCAACTCCCGTCCGTCGAGCGTGGGCCGCAGGTCGTGGCCGTCTCGGATGAGCAGGGATCGCCCGACGTGCTCCTCGAGCCGCTTGATCTTCCAACTCACCGCCGACTGGCTCATCTCGAGCTGCTCGGCGGCACGGGTCATGCTGCCCTGGTCGACCACGGCGATGAGCGTTCGGAGGGATTCGGTGTCGAGCCGCACGGGACCCACCCTAGGCAGCCCGGTTCGTCATGACAATCTGTCATGAAATCAGCGATTTCCGTTGCTTGCGTCATGGCGCGTGCCGCCCGATACTGAAGTCATGCGCCGTCGTCACACCCCCGCCCCGCTCCCCCGGACCACCGCCGACCCGAACATGTTCTGGCGCGACGCCGTCGGTCCCGGCATGCAGATCGCCACCAGCACCGACCGGATCGCACGCCTTCGGCGGGTCACCCCGCGTTAGCGAGCCGCAGCACGAACTCGAAGGGGCTCTCGACGTCGTCGAGCCACCCCGAGAGGACCAGCGTCAGTGCAACGCCGTTGAGGATGGCGTGCGCGAGCATCGGTGGTCCGAGCCGCCGGAACAGGTACGCCGACCCGCCGAGCACGACACCGACCGTCGACAGCACCAGCACGAGCCCGACGTTGCCGATCCCTCGCGCCGGATCGACGTGGGCGGCGCCGAAGAGGACACCCTGGAGCACGAGGGCGGCAGCGAGCGGCATCCGGCCCACGAACCCCCGCAGCACGATGCCGCGGAAGATCAGCTCTTCGACCAACGGCGCGGCCACGACGGCAGCGACGAGCAGGGCGACGACGTACGTGCGGTCGTCACCGGTGAGCTGACCGTCGTCGATGTTCGACGTGAACGGGATGTCGAGCGCGAGGATGATCGCCGCCATCATCGCCTGGCACAGCACGGCGCCCAGCCAGGTCAGCGGCCCCCAGCCGAGATCGCTCCACCGTGGTCGCCAGCCGAGCGACCCCCAGGTGCCGTCGCCGTCGGCGCGCCGGACACGCCAGGCCCACCACAGTGACGGCCCGTACGACACGACGGCGGCGATCGCGATGTAGACGGCGAGCGGCCACTCCTCGTCGACGACCAGATCGAGCACCACCTTGCCGGCGACGAGCGAGACACTGAGCACGACCAACGCCCCGATCGCCGCTCGCAACGGCAACGTCGGGTGCGGCGGGCGCTGCTCGAGTTGCGGCAACGTCGGCCGCTCGCCCGGGACCGACGGCACCGGTGGACCCACCCACGCCCGCCCGTCGAAGTAGCGGAACCCACCCGTGTACGGGTCGGGGTACCAGCCGGCGGGCGCCGTCGTGGGTGGAGGGAGGGAACGCACCGCCTCGCATCGTATTGGCGCCTAGCGTGTCAGCGTGCCGTCACCGTCGCGCCGATCCCTGTGGGTCGACACCCTGCCCGATCACGAACGATTCACCGGGGCCGCATCGGCGCCGCCGGCCGAGGCCGACGTGCTGATCGTCGGCGCCGGGTACACGGGCCTGTGGACCGCCTGGTACCTCCGGGAACGACGCCCCGATCTCCGGGTCGTGGTCGTCGAGGCCGAACACGTCGGGTTCGGGGCGTCGGGCCGCAACGGCGGCTGGTCGTCGGCGATCCTTCCCATGAGCCTCGACACGATCGCCGACCGCCACGGTGCAGCCGCCGCGCACCGGATGCAGGATGCGATGCATCGCACCGTCGGCGAGATCGAGCGATTCGCCGCCGACCGCCTGCCCGCAGACGTCGTGCATCGGGGCGGCACCGTCGACGTCGCTCGCTCGGCGCCGCAGGAGTCCCGCCTGCGGGCGCACCTCGCCGAGATGCACCGCCACGGCTTCACCGACGACGACTATCGGTGGCTCGACCGATCCGAGACGGCGGAGCGGGTCCGGATGACCGACGCCACCGGCGCGGTCTGGACACCCCACTGCGCGACCGTGCACCCGCTCCGGCTCGTCCACGCACTGGCGCGTGCCGCATCCGAGGCGGGCGTCGAGATCGTGGAGGGCGTCGCCGTCGACTCGATCGAGCCGGGACGGGTGTCGACCGATCACGGGCCGATCCGAGCCCGGTCGATCGTGCGGGCGACCGAGGGGTACACGGCTCGGCTGCGCGGCGCCCGGCGGGACCTGTTGCCGATCTACTCGTTGATGATCGCGACCGAGCCGCTCCCCGACGACGTGTGGGACCGCATCGGCCTCGCCGACCGCCCGACGTTCGCCGACGGGCGACACCTGATCATCTACGGACAGCGAACCGCCGATGGGCGGTTCGCGTTCGGCGGTCGCGGCGCCCCGTACCACTTCGGCTCCACGATCGACGCCGAGTTCGACCACGACGACCGCATCGCCGACCTGCTCGCGACGTCGTTGCGTCGCCTGTTCCCGGCGATCGCCGACGCACGCATCACCCATCACTGGGGCGGCGTCCTCGCCGCGCCCCGGGACTGGCACTGCTCGGTTCGCTACGACCGCACGACCGGGCTGGCCTCGGCCGGCGGATACGCGGGCGACGGTGTCAGCACCACCAACCTGGCCGGGCGCACCCTCGCCGCCTTGATCGGTGGTGTGCATCTCGACGGCGACGACGACCTGGTCCGACTGCCCTGGGTCGGCCATCGGTCGCGGCGGTGGGAACCCGAGCCGTTGCGGTGGCTCGGTGTCAACGCGGGGCGCCTCGCGGCGCGCCGCGCCGACGAGTCGGAAGCCCGTCACGGTCGCGAGTCGCGGGTCTGGGGCCGAGCGATGTCACTGATCCTCGGCCGGTAGCGGGTACCGGTCGGGCGGGCCGTCGGGGTCGTGCACCCATGCGGCGAAGAACCCGTCGAGATCGGCCCCCGACACGTGCTCGGCCACCCGTTGGAAGTCGTCGGTCGAGGCCGAGTCGTCGAGATGCTCGGCCACCCACGCTCGCAACGTCGCGAAGAACGCGTCGTCCCCGACGACCTGCCGGAGGGCGTGCAGCGCGACGGCGCCACCGTTGTACGAGACCGAGCCGAACAGGTCGGTCGGCTGTGACAGTGGCCAGCCCGTCGTCGGCAGCGATCGCAGGGCGAGCTCCGCCTCGGTCTCGAGGGTCGACAGCCCGATCTCGTCGAACCACAGCATCTGCGCGTACGTCGCGAACCCCTCGTTCAACCAGATGTCGTCCCAGGTCGCCGGCGACACGGCGTTGCCGAACCACTGGTGCGCGAGTTCATGGGCGAGGAGGAGATGTTGCAACGGTCCGAGCGTGCCGTCGAGGTCGGCGATGCTGAACAGCGGGAGGCCCTGGGTCTCCATGGCCAGGCCCGGTTGCGAATCGGCGAGCGCCAGCCCGTACTGCTCGAACGGGTAGGGACCGAACAGCTCGGTGAAGAACTCGATCTGGTCACGGGTGACGTCGAGGTACGGCTCGAGTGCGCCGGCGCGATCGCTCAGCACGACGTGGCGCAGGCGGACGGGCGCGCCTGCCACGGCGACCTCACCGCCGTCGACCAGGTCGTAGTCGTCCACGAGCAGGAGGGCGAGATAGCTCGCCATCGGTTCGCGCTGGTCCCAGATCCAGGTGACCGAACCGTCGTCGACCACGATGTCGTCGAGCGATCCGTTGGCGACGGCCTCCAACCCGTCGGGAACGGTGAGTGCGAAGCGCCACGTCGCCTTGTCGGTCGGGTGGTCGTTCGCCGGCATCCACGTGCTCACCCCGTCGGGTTCGTTGACGCTCCACAGACCGCCCGGGGACACGAAGATGCCGGCGTCGGGACCGAACGACGGGCCGGGGTCGATCGAGGTGGCGAACTCCACGGTGACCGTGAAGTCGTCGCCGGGCTCGAGCACCCGGTCGAGCGTCAGGAGGAGTTCGCGGTCGTCGACGACGTGCTCGACCGGCCGACCGTCGACGATCACGGCGCCGACGGCCGGCCCGTCGAGGTCGAACGCGAGCAGGTCGGTCGGGACGTCGGTGCTCCCGGTGATGTCGACGACACCGTCGATCGTTCGCCGACGCGGGTCGATCTCGAGCCGGACGTCGTAGTGCTCCACGTCGAGCCCGGCGGCACCGAGTGTCGGGTACCGGCGATCACCGACCGACGTCGACCGTTCGACCGCCTCGACCGTGGTCGGAACGACGGTCCCGGCCGCCGTCACCGGCGCCGTCGACGACCCGTCGGACCGTTCGCCGATCGACGACGACGGCGGAGCCGCCGGATCCGTCGTCGCGTCCGACACCGTCACGGCCGTCGTCCCCGCGTGGTCGGGCCCGTTCATCGCGCACGCCGCCAACACCATCGTCGAGACGACCACGGAGAGGGTTCGCCGGCTACCACGCACGGTGCCGAAACTATCCAGTTGCACGAGGCCGTTGGTCCCGCCCGATAGCGCTCCGAGCAAGCTTTCCTCAAGAACGATTCAGGTCGGTTGAGGGTCTCGACGGGCGGGCCGATGACCCCTACGTGATCGAAGACCCCCGTACCTCGCCGCAGCGTTCCCGCCGCCTGCTGGCCGTCCTGACCATGATGGCGACCTTCGTCGTCGCCACGATCGCCGGCGTGACCGCCGCACCGGGTTCGGTGTCGGCCGGAGGCCCGGCCGACGACGACTGGCTCGGCATCGTCAACACGTACCGTGCGATGTCCGGGTTGACGCCGGTGACGGCCAACGCCACGTGGTCCGCCGAGGGGCAGGCGCACTCGAACTACATGCTGCTCAACGGCATCAGCCACGACGAGGTCCCGGGCAAGCCGGGCTACACCGCCGGTGGCGACGTCGCCGGCAACAGCGGCAACGTCGCCGTGTCGAGCTCGATCAACGCCAAGGCCCGCAACCACATCGATCTCTGGATGACGGGCCCGTTCCACGCGATCGGCATCCTTCGACACAACCTCAAGGTCAGCGGGTTCGGCCTGGCCACCAGCTCGAACACGCCGACGCCGTGGCAGTCGGCCGGCACGCTCGACGTGATCCGCGGGATCGACACGAGCATCCCCCGGCCCACGACCCCGATCACCTTCCCCGGCAACGGCGCCACCGTGCCGCTCAACGCCTTCATCACCGAGTTCCCGAACCCGATGACCCTCTGCAACTGGACCGGCAGCGCCGGCCTCCCGCTGATCGCCATGATGCCGAACGACGTCACGAACGCCTCGGCGTCGATCAGCGGCCCGAACGGTCCGATCGACACCTGCGTCCTCCACAAGGGCAACACCGGAGCCGACGGCACCGCCCAGGCCATCCTCGACGGCGACAACGCCGTGATCGTGATGCCTCGCACGGTGCTCCCCAACGGCGGCTACAGCGTGACCGTCAACTCCAACGGGGGCAACGTCACCTGGCAGTTCGAGGTCGACACCTCGGCCGACCTGACGGTCGAGGCCGCTCCCCTGCCCGACACCGAGCCGTCGGCCAACCCGGTCAACTTCGAGCCGGTCGATCCGTTCCGCCTCGTCGACACCCGCAAGGGGCAGGGTGCCACGCGCATCGGTTCGGGCAAGACGGTCCGGATCGACGCCGCCGGCGCCGACGTCGCGGCGATCAGCGCCAACTTCGTCGCCGCCAACGCCTCCCGGCCCGGTCACCTGACCGTGTTCAACTGCTCGTCCGAGGTGCCCGAGGTCAGCACCCTCGGGTACAAGCCCGGCTCGTCGGTCGCCAATCAGGCGATCGTCCCGCTGGAGAACGGCGACTTCTGCATCTACGCCCACTCCTCGGTCGACGTCGTGATCGACGTCAACGGCTACTACCGGTCCGGCACCGACGCAGCCGGCTTCACCCCGCTCGACCCCAAGCGCCTGTACGACTCCCGTACGGTCAAGCGCCTCAAGGCCGGCGAGGAGCGCAAGGTCCGCATCACCGGGACGGTCGGCGGCCCGCCGGTCGGCGCCGACGCCGTCGCCCTCAACGTGACCGCCGTCCAGGGGTCGGCCCGTGGTCACCTGCAGGTGTACCCCTGCGGTGCGACGAACTCGCTGCAGACGTCGACGATCAACTACCTGCCGAAGGAAGC
>JBPEWX010000518.1:0-4916 GCA_052032235.1 Ilumatobacter sp.
CCGACGAGCTGAAGCGGACGCTCGACGACCTGCACGTCCAACTCGACGAACACGGCCGCTCGCGAGACGACGTCAAGCTCAACGTCGGCATCCCGTTCAAGGGATCGCTCGACGAACTCGCCGAGTACGCAGAGATCTGCCGCGGACTCGGCATCGACGAACTGATCATCGCCGCCGGTGTGTCACGCACCCGGTTCCGCGAACAACTGACCGAACTGGCCGACGCCGCCGGCGTCGCCGCCTGACCCACGACATCTCGAGGAGCAACCGTGATCGGACTCTGGAACCTCGCCCGCGCCAACCCGTCGCACGTCGCGGCGATCGAAACCGACACCGGGCGCAGCGTCACCCGTGGCGAACTCGCCGCACGCACCCACCAGGTCGTGAATGCGCTCCGCGAGCGGGGCATGAAGGAGGGTTCGGTCATCGGCATCGTGCTCGAGAACGAGATCCCGTTCCTCGAGGTCTTCTTCGCCGGGCTCCAGGCCGGTTGGTACGTGGTGCCGTTGAACTACCACTTCACCAGCGACGAGATCGGCTACATCCTCGCCGACAGCGACGCCGAGGCCGTGGTGTGCTCGAAGCAGTACGCCGACACCGTGGCCGTCGCCGCCGAACGGGCGGGCATCCCGAACTCGATGCGCCTGTGCGTCGACGGGCACGAGGGCTTCGAGGACTACGACGCCGTGGTGGGCGCCGCCAGCGACGCCGAGCCCGACGGTCGTACCGCCGGCTGGATGATGACGTACACCTCCGGCACCACCGGGTCGCCGAAGGGCATCAAGCGTCCGCTGAGCGGCATGGACCCCGACGACGTCGGCGAGGTGTGGAGCCTGCCGATGCGGATCTTCGGGATCGAGGGCGACCGCCACATCCACATGCTCCAGTCGCCGGTGTACCACACCGCCGTGCTCGTCTACGCCAACGCGTCGGCCCAGTTCGGTCACACGATCGTGATGATGCGTCGCTGGGATGCCGAAGACGCCCTCCGCCAGATCGAACGCCACCGGGTCACCACGAGCCACATGGTGCCGACCCACTTCCACCGGATGCTGCAGCTCCCCGACGACGTGAAGGCCGAGTACGACCTGTCGTCGATGGAGTACGCCGTGCACGGTGCAGCGCCGTGCCCGATCGAGACCAAGCGGGCGATGATCGAATGGTGGGGGCCGAAGATCTACGAGTACTACGGCGCGTCGGAAGGCGGCGGCACCACCGTGAGCCCGACCGAGTGGCTCGAGCGCCCCGGCACCGTCGGTGCCGCCTGGCCGAACGCCGACATCCGGATCTTCGACGCCGACGGCAACGAGGTGCCGCGCGGTGAGACCGGTGAGGTCTGGATGCTCGCCGGCGCACTCGACTTCGAGTACCACAAGAACAGCGAGCGAACGGCGACCTCGAAGCGCGACGGCTACTTCACGGTCGGCGACGTCGGCTACATGGACGAGGAGGGGTACCTCTTCCTCCAGGGTCGATCGAGCGACATCATCATCACCGGCGGGGTCAACATCCACCCCTCCGAGATCGAGGGCGTCCTGATCCAGCACCCGGCGGTCGGCGACGTGGCGGTGTTCGGCATCCCCGACCCCGAGTGGGGCGAACAGATCAAGGCCGTCGTCGAACTCGCCGGCGAGGCGACCACCGACGAGCTGCTCGCACACTGCAAGGAACACCTGGCCGCCTACAAGGCGCCGCGCTCGATCGACATCGTCGACGAGCTGCCGCGTGACCCGAACGGCAAGCTGTACAAGCGCCTGCTGCGCGACCCCTATTGGGAGACGGCGAACCAGGGATGACGGTCACCGGTCCGGACGCCGACGCCATCCGGGCGGTGCTGCACGACTACGCGCGCGGGGTCGACGACCGCGACTGGAAGCGTGTCGAGCGCTGCTACCACGCCGACGCCGTCGACGACCACGGCGTCTACGTCGGCGACCCGGCCGGGCTCGTCGCGCACTTCGACGAGCACCTCGCGGGCGTCTACGACGGCACGTTGCACTTCATGACCGGTTCCGACCTCCGACGCGTCGACGACACGACCGTCGACTCGTCCACCCTGTGTCTCGCGCTCCACTGGCCGCCCGCCGGGTCGGGCGGGCGGCACCTCGTGATGGTGGCCGACTACGACGATCGCTTCGAGCGACGCGACGACGCGTGGCGCATCGCCCGCCGCACCGTTCGCGTCCGGATGGCCGAGGAGTTCGACGCCGCCTCCGAGGCATGGCCGCTGCTCGACCGATTCCGAAGGAGCGACCCGTGACCCGACCGGCCGTCCTCGCCGACATCATCCGCAACGGCCGGGAGCAGTGGCCCGACCGGCGGGCGATCGTGTCGGACGAGCGCACCGTCACCTACGCCGAGCTCGACCGGCGCTCCAACCAGGTCGCCAACGCGCTCGCAGCTCGCGGCATCGGCCACGGTGACCGTGTCGGCTTCCTCTCGATGAACCGCATCGAGTACTTCGAGACGATGCTCGGCGCGGCCAAGCTCGGTGCCGTCACCGTGCCGGTCAACTGGCGCCTCGCCCCGGGTGAGGTCGGCGCGGTCCTCGACGACGCCGACCCGAGCGTGCTCGTGGTCGAAGGCGACCTGCTCGCACTCGTCGCCGGCGCCCCGGACCGGTTGACCGACCGGATCGTCGTGGTCGGAGCGCACCCCGACGGTGACGGCAGGCCCTCGTTCGAGAGGTTGGTCGACGCCGCCCCGGACGACGACCCGCTCGCCGACGTCGTCGACACCGACGTCATGTGGCAGCTCTACACCTCGGGCACGACCGGCCGGCCGAAGGGCGTCATGCTGATGCACCGCAACCTGCTGCTGACCGCGGACGGGCTCGCGGACGCCTGGCACTTCGACCCGGGCTGTGTCGTGTACGTGCCCTACCCGTCGTTCCACGCCGTCGGCACGGCGTGGCCGATCCTCACGATGTCGCGCGGCGGCACGGTGCTGCTGCGTCGAGCGTTCGACCCGGCCGACTTCCTCCACCACGTCGACACCGAGCGCGTCACCCTCACGATGATGGTCCCGGCCGTCCTCAACATGGTGCTCGACGAGGCCGAGGGTTCCGACGCCGACCTGTCGAGCTTGCGCGACATCGTCTACGGCGCCGCCCCGATCTCCCAGGCCGTGCTGGCGCGGGCGATCGAACTGATGCCCGGCTGCGAGTTCCACCACGCCTACGGCCTCACCGAGTCGACCGGCACCGTCACCACGATGCAGTGGCACGAGCACCGCGTCGGTGAGGAACGGATGAAGTCGTGCGGGCGTGCGTTGCCGTGGGTCGAGATGAAGCTCGTCGATCCGAACGACGGACGCGAGGTCGACGTGCGCGAGGTGGGCGAAGTCTGGATGCGCGGGACGACCGTGATGAAGGGCTACCACGGCAAGCCCGACGAGACCGCCGACACGATCACCGACGGATGGTTGCACACCGGCGACGCCGGCTACCTCGACGAGGACGGCTATCTGTACCTCACCGACCGGGTGAAGGACATGATCATCTCGGGTGGCGAGAACATCTATCCCGCCGAGGTCGAGAACGTGCTGTTCGAACACCCGGCCGTTCGCGAAGCGGCCGTCGTGGGTGTGCCGCACGAACGATGGGGCGAGACCGTGCTCGCCGTCGTGGTGCCCCGACCCGGCGCCGTGGTCGAACCCGACGAGGTGATCTCGTTCTGCCGGGAGCGGCTGGCGCACTACAAGTGCCCGACCCGGGTCGAGGTGCGCGACGAACCGCTGCCGCTCAACCCGACCGGCAAGGTGCTGCGACGCGATTTGCGGACCATCTACGACGGGGCCTGACGGACCCACCGAACGAGACGAGGAGCGAGATGAAGGCAGCCGTGTTCCGAGGCCCCGGAGAGTTCGGGGTCGAGGAGATCCCCGACCCCGAACCGTCCACCGACGGCATCGTGATCGCCGTCGACGCCTGCGGCGTCTGCGGGTCCGACCTGAAGACCTGGCGCAGTGGCCGGTTCGTCCGGCCCGGCCAGGTGCTCGGTCACGAGTTCTCCGGTCGCATCGTGTCGATCGGAGGCGACGTGGACGACCTGTCGGTCGGGGAGTACGTGACGGCGCTGCCGTACACCCCGTGCGGGGAGTGCGACCGTTGTCGGGAGGGTCGAACGTCGCTGTGCGACACCGCGCTGCTGTGCAGCATCGCGAACGGCGAGCCGGGTGGGTTCGCCGAATACCTCCACATCCCGCACGCCCGGCGGGACCGCACCGTGTTCGCGTTGCCGGACGGCATGGCCGCCGGGAGCGGGGCGCTCGTCGAGCCACTGGCGGTCGGGGTCCACGCCGTCAACCTCGCCGAACCAGACCAGGACGACGTCGCCGTGGTCCTCGGTCTCGGCACCGTCGGACTCGCCGTGGTGCACGCCCTCGCCGCGTCGGGCGTCCGCAGCATCATCGCCACCGACCTCTCCGAACGACGCAGGGCAGCGGCCGCCGCCGTCGGTGCCCACGTCGTCGACCCGACGACCGACGACCTCGTCGAGGTCGTCCGAGCGCACACCGGGCCGGGTGCGTACCGCGCGCCCGCCGCGTGCGACGTCGTGTTCGACTGTGCCGGTGCACACGGCCTGATCGACTCGGTCATGCCGTGCATCCGGGCCGGAGGAGCACTGGTGCTCGCCGCCCTCCACGATCGTCCGCTGCCGGTCGACGCGACCTCGGTCGTGCGGCGCGGCGTGCGCATTCTCGGCACCTTCGGCTACGACGACGACTTCGCCACGGCGGCACGCATGGTCGCCGACGGCACCGTCACCGCCGAGTCGCTGGTCAGCCATCGTTTCGACCTCGACCGGATCACCGAGGGATTCGAGGCCCAGGCCGACGCCGACCAGTCGGTGAAGGTCCTGATCGAGCCGGGGGCGGCGCTGTGAGCGGCGACCGTCCCGTCGTCGTCGTCACCG
>JBPEWX010000519.1:0-6113 GCA_052032235.1 Ilumatobacter sp.
CCGACCAGTCCACGCCATCCCTGGCGTCGGGTGGCCAGCACGATCTGGCGCATCGCGGCCCCGCCGGCGAAACCACCCAGGCCGAAGCCGATCAGCGGCCACAGCCCGTCGGCACCGGCGATCAGGGCGACGACGATGGCACCGACACCGCACCACGCCGGCCAGAACAGGCGCTCGCGGAGCAGCTCACCCGACGCCTTGCGCCACGGGAGCACCGGTGCGACCGCCATGAGGAAGAGCAGCGCGATGCCGATCGGAATCGAGAGCCGGTCGAAGTACGGCGCGCCCACGACCGTACGACGGTCTTGCAGCGCCTCGACGATCAGCGGGAACACGGTGCCGAGCAGCACGATGAACGCGAACACCGAGAAGATCACGTTGTTGGCGAGGAACGCGCCTTCGCGCGACACCGGCGAGTCCATGACGCCCGGGGCACGGAGGCGGTCGCCGCGCCAGGCGATGAGGCCGAGCGACACGACGACGACGAGGGCGAAGAAGCCGAGGAAGTAGCCGTCGACCTGTCCGGCGGCGAAGGCGTGGACGCTGTTGATCACGCCGGAGCGGGTGAGGAACGTGCCGAGGATCGTGAGTGCGAACGTGGCGATCAGCAGGCTGAGGTTCCAGACCCGCAACATGCCGCGGCGCTGCTGCACGAGCACCGAGTGGATGTAGGCCGTGCCGGTGAGCCACGGCAACAACGACGCGTTCTCGACCGGGTCCCACGCCCAGACACCGCCCCACCCGAGGACCTCGTAGCTCCACCAGCCACCGAGCAGGATGCCGATCGTGAGACAGCCCCAGGCGAACAGCGCCCACCGGCGGGTCTCCATCAGCCAGCCCTCGCCGACCCGGCCGGTGATCAACGCGGCGATCGCGAACGCGAACGGCACCGAGAAGCCGACGTAGCCGAGGTAGAGGATCGGCGGGTGGAACAGCACCAGGATGTGGTCCTGCAGCAGCGGGTTCGGGCCCGGGCCGTCCTGGCCGACGGGCCAGGGCGGGCCGGCGGCGAACGGGTTGGCCGGCCCGAAGGCCACGATCGCGAAGAACGTGCAGATGACGAACATGACGACCATCGCCCAGGCGACGAGTTCGTCGTCGAACCGGTCGCGGAACCGCCACGCCATCGCCGCCGTGAAGCCGGCGAGCACCAGCACCCACAGCAGGATCGATCCTTCGAGCGCGCTCCACATCGCGGCGACGTTGTAGATGCCCGGCGTGTTGTACGACCCGACCTGCTGGACGAAGGCGAGCGAGAAGTCGCGGACCTCGAGCGCTCGCTGCATGGCCACCGTCGACACCAGCGCGCCGGCGAGGATCAGCCAGGCGTAGACCGGTGTCTGGCGAAGCCCGACCCGGTTGCCGGTGCGGATCGCGAACCCGGTCGACAACGCACCCACGAGTGATGCGCCGAGCACCAGGAGCAGGCCGGCGTGGCCGAGCGCACCGTTGAAGCTGACCGCGAGCATGGTGTTCATCGATCAGGTGGCGCAGTCGACCGCGAGGTCGTCGGCTTCGTCGAGCCGCTCGTCGTTGACGGCCACGTACTCGTCGGAGTGCTTGACCTCGACCCGGTCGCCGAGGAACGTCGTGCCGGCCTCGTCGAACGTGCCGTGGACGACGACGGGGATGCACTCCTTGAAGATGCCGCCCGGGTCGCCGTCGTAGTAGACGGCGACGGTCGCCTCGTTGAAGGAGATGTCGAAGTTGGTGTCGCCGCCAGCCGACTCGACCGAGCCCTTGTCGACGACACCTTGGATGCGGAGCCGGCTGTCGGTGTCGCACCCCGACCGTTCGCCGATCTCGTCGACGTTGCAGTAGTAGTCGATCGCGGAGCGGAGGAACTGGGTGACGATCACACCGCCGGCGACGAGCACGGCGGCGATCAGCACCATCGGGAGCCACTTGCGTCGCTGACGCGGCGCCGGGCCGTCGGGCGTGGTTCGGGGGGTGAGGTCGGTCACGTCAGGTCCAGTACTTCTGGTCGTCGTCGACCTGATCGGCGAGGCGCCGTCCCTGACGGAGCACGCGCCAGGTGAAGCCGCCGATCACGGCGAAGGTGATGATGTAGCTCCCGAGGATCTCGAACGCGTTCTCCATGGCGATGATGGCGATCATGATGCGGCTCCTTCGGCGCGGCGGTCGGCGAGTGCCTGGTCGAGCCCGACGTCGTCGAGCAGGTCGGCCATCGCCATCGAACGGGTCCGGTGCAGCAGCAACCAGACGTACAGCAGCGTGAACGCGATCACGCCGACGAACAGCGAGAACAGCATCAAGCCGTCGATGCTGACGTCACCGTCGGTGTCGAGCACCGACGGCTCCTGGTGCAGGCTGTTCCACAACCGCACCGACCAGTGCACCAAGGGGATCTCGAGCACCACCAGCAGGCCGACGATCGCGCTCCGCTTCGCACGCTGCTGGTGGGAGCCACCGAGACTGCGGACCGCCAGGTAACCGATCGTGCTGATGAACAGCAGTGCGAACGAGGTGAGTCGGGCGTCCCACGCCCAGTAGACGCCCCAGGTGATCTTGCCCCACAGCATGCCCGACACGAGGGTGAGCGCCATGAACACGACGGCGATCTCGGCACTGGCGCCGGCGAAGCGGTCGAACCCGAGCGAGTGCTTCTTGGTGAACAGGTAGAGCGCCGAGCACAGCGCGGTGATGCCGAGGGCGACGTAGGCGACCCAGACGGTCGGCACGTGGACGTACATGATGCGCACGGCTTCGTCTTGATCTCGATCGGCGGGCGAGAAGCCGAGCCCGAACGCGACGAGCCAGACCAGCATGACGATCGTGGCGATACCGAGCACTCGTGTGGCGGTCGTGCCGGTGCCGCGGGTCCGCGAGGCGGTCGTGTCGGTGGCGGGTGTGGTGGTCGTCATCGCATCTCGTCTCAGGTTGCTTCGTCGATCAGGGGTCCGAACGCCAGCGCGCCACCGACGCCGAAGGCGATGGCGAACACGGTGAGCAGGCCGATCCACGGCCAGCCCTCCGACAACGCCACCCCGCCGGTGCCGAGCGCCGATTCGACCGCTCGCGTCGCCCCGATGAGGACGGGCGACACCACGGGGAGCACCAGCAGCGGGAGCAGTGTCTCGCGGCCGCTGAACCCGGCGGTGAGGCCGCCGTACAGCGTACCGACGCAAGCCAGTCCGCAGGTCGCGACGACCAAGGTCACGACCAGGAGGGCGATACCACCCGCGGGTACGTCGGCGCCGTAGAGCAGGACGGCGGCGCCGAGCAGGATCACGTCGAGCACGGCGAGCTGCACGGCGAGCGCCGCCGACTTGCCCCAGAAGATGGCGACGGGGTCGACCCCGGCGACACGGAGCGCGTCGAGTGCTCCGTCGTCGGCCTCGATGGCGAACGCGCGTTGGACCAGCAGGAGCAGGCTGAACAACGCGGCGAGCCAGACGAGGCCGGGTGCGACGAGTTCGAGCAGCGGCACGAACCCGTCGTCGGTACGTGCCGACTTGGCGTCGAGTGCGAACGCGAAGATCACCATCGTCACGGCGGCGAACGGGATGACCTGGTTCGTCAGCACCTTGCTGTGTCGCTCGATCCGGAGATCCTTGGCGGCGACCAGCCGCGCGATCGACCAGCGGCTCATGCCGCCACCTGCCCGCCGACGACGGCCACCTGGCGGGTGGCGAGGGCGGCGGCGCGTTCGTGTTCGTGACTCGACACCACGATCGTGGCGCCGGCGGCCGCGGCTTCGCGCAGCGTCGCATCGAGTTCGTCGCGCCCGGCGGCGTCGAGCCCGGCGTGCGGTTCGTCGAGCAGCCAGAGTTCGGCACGACGGGCGACGAGACAGGCCAGCGCGGTGCGGCGTTTCTGGCCGGCCGACAGTCGGGCGACGCCCACGTCGGCCAAGCGTCCGCGCACCCCGAGTCGTTCCATCGCCGCGTCGATCTCGTCAGCGGTCGCGCCGACCGTGGCACCCCAGAACTGCACGTTCTGAGCGACGGTGAGGTCGCGGTACAGACCGTTGTGGTGGCCGAGCAACCCGACCCGTGGCCGGATCGCCACCTGATGGCTCGCCAGGTCGAGCCCGAACACCCGACCCTCACCACGCTCGATCGGGAGCAGACCGGCGCACAGCCGGAGCAAGCTCGTCTTGCCGGCGCCGTTCGGGCCGTGCAGCAGGACGATCTCGCCCCGATCGACGGTCAGGGTCGCGCCGGCCAGCACCGGGAAGCCGCCGAGGACGGCGACGGCGTCGCGGAGTTCGACGACGGGCTGAGCGGGCGCGGACATGTCCCCGACACGCTATTCGGCCACCCCGACGACCGAGAACTGCCGTCGGACGCCGACGAGGAGGACTATCAGCGGATTCTCAGGTATCTCGCACCAGCTCACGCCCACTCGTCCCGGCCCGGTCGACGTCGTCGTCGATCAGGACGACGTCTCGTCCGGCGCGGTCGAGCAGCGAGGCGGCGATGCTCGCCCGGTAGCCGCTGGCGCAGTGGACGGCGACCGGCCCGTGCGGCACCTCGTCGAGCCGCTCGAGGAGATCACCGAGCGGGACGTTCGTGGACCCGGCGAGATGTTCGTCGTCGAACTCGCCCTGCAGTCGGACGTCGAGGACGTCGAGCTCGGGGCGATCGGCCAGGCCGGCGAAGTCGATCACGTCGTACGACGATCGGTCGACGTCGCCCGACCAGCGGTCGATGCCCCCGTGGGCGGCACCCGCCGGCCGGTCGATGCCGACCCGGACGAGCTGTCGCTGCGCCTCGGCGATGTCGCCCGGATCGTCCGCGAGCAGGGTCACCGGCATGCCCCACGGCATCGTCCAGGCGAGGTAGGTCGCGAACGCATCCGCCAGTTGGACGTTGACGGTGCCGGCGACATGACTCGCGGCGAAGTCGCGTCGATCGCGGAGATCGACCACCCATTCGCCGCGATGGATGCGTCGGGCGAGATCGGGCGGATCGACCTCGACCGGCGGTGACAGATCGACCGACGTGCCGCCGGCCCGGTTCAGCGGATCCATGTGCGCGTAGTACTTGGGGTACTGGTCGAGCCCGGCGAGCAGACGGTCGACGAACGCGTCCTCGTCCGATGCGGTCAAGGCGAGGTTGACGCGCCGTTCGCCACCCATCGTCCCGTCCGACTCCTCGTCGCTCGACGCGCTCGCGCAGAAGCTGCCGAAGCCGTGGGTCGGGTACACCGCGGCATCGTCGTCGAGGGCTGCGGCGAGGCGGCGCACCGACCGGTACTGCGCTCGCGTGAGTTCGTCGGTCGCCGACGGGTCGATGAGGTCGGTGCGCCCCACGGTGCCGTACAGCATCGATCCTCCGGTGAACACCGCCGGAGGATCGTCGCCGTCTCGAACGACGAAGCTCAGGTGGTGTGGCGTGTGACCCGGTGTGTGGAGCACCTCGACGACGAGCGATCCGACCTCGAAGCGATCCCCGTCGGCCAAGCCCTCGTACTCGAAGGCCAGGTCCTCGGCCGCTGCGTGGCCGTAGCGGGCGCCGGTGACGCGCGCCAGGACCAGACCGCCGCTGACGTAGTCGTTGTGCACATGGGTTTCGACGATGTGGGCGATGCGGACCCCTGCGTCGGCCGCCGCCTGCTCGATCCGGCCGATGTCGCGCTGCGGATCGACCACCAGTGCGTCCGATCCGTCGTGGACGACGTACGTCCGGTCGCCGAGCGATGGGGTCTCGATCGTGATCACCTGCATGTCCGGTCGCCTTTCGTGTGTTGGCTCGTCGGGTCGCTGGATCGGGTGTGCCACGTCTCGTGCACGACGAACCATGGGCTGACGGGGCGAGACCGCACCCGGCCAGTAACGTGGCGCGGGTGACGGACGACCTCCTCGGCAACGACACCGACGACGACGCCGTCGACGACGACGGGATCGACGTCGCACCTCCCGCGACCGACCAGGTGCCGTCCGACCGCGGCGCCACCGACGGCGAACCCACCGAAGCCGGCGTGGCGGCACCGCCGAACTCGGCGTGGGGCCGCTGGCGCGAGCACCGACGCAATCGGGTCAGCAAGTGGGATCGCCCGCCCGACCCGAAGGACTGGCGGTACTTCGTCGGCACCCTCGGCAAGGTCCTGATCGCCACCGGCATCTTGATGTTCGGCTTCGTGGCGTA
>JBPEWX010000052.1:0-9500 GCA_052032235.1 Ilumatobacter sp.
AAGCCGGCGTTTCGCACCACGACGACGTCGGCGACGACGGCGGCGTCGAGTTCGGTGCAGGGCCCCTCGGGCGGGTCGGCGACGAAGAAGGCCAGGAGTGCGGGCTCGCAGGCGGCGACTCCGACCGACGACACCTCGGTCGGGACGTCACCGACGAGCACCTCGATCGTGGTGAACACCGTCGGCGAGCACCGTTCGTCGACCGAGCCGACGACCAGGTCGCCCCATTCGCCGGGTTCGAGCCACACGTTCGGTTCGGACTGCTCCGACAGGGTCGGAGAGCCCGTGATGTCGACCTCGCACCAGGTGGACCCGTCGTTGCGGACCCGCACGACGGCCGTCGACGTCGTCCCCACGGCGGCCGCCTGCGCCGTCCACCAGACGAGATCGTCGGGGTCGCACGGCGGGGGCGTCTCGGGCCGGGCGACGGTCGACGCGGCGATCTGGCTCGGGGCGAGTCGGTTGGTCGTGGTGGGCGCGGTGCCGTCACCGTCGCCTGCTCCGCACGCCGCGAGCGCCACGAGACCGACGGCCGGCCACCACCTCACGACGCGCGACGGTAGCGGCTCACCCCCGCAGCAGGTCGTCGCGCACGGTCGAAACGATGCTGCCGGCCGACCGGCGATCGCGGCGGCGTCCCGGCGATGCGCTACGGTCGAAGCGAGGGCTGGTCCAACGTCGAACCGCCCGGTTGCCCGATCGCCATCCACCTCGTGGCGCTGTTCACACGGCGTTCACACGGCGAACACGACGGTGCAACGGCCTGCTGACATCGTTCGGCGCTGCCCCTACAACCCTGCTATCTCGGAAGGAACTCCCCCGTGGCGTACCAAGCTGAATACATCTGGCTCGACGGCTATGAGCCCACTCCGTCTCTGCGCAGCAAGACGAAGATCCTCCACGACGAGGTCACCGAACCCCCGATCTGGGGCTTCGACGGCTCGTCGACCGAGCAGGCGACCGGCGACAAGTCGGACTGCGTGCTCAAGCCCGTCTTCAAGTGCCCCGACCCGATCCGTGGCGGTCGCAACATCCTCGTGATGTGCGAGGTCATGCTCGTGAGTGGTCGTCCGCACCCGACGAACACCCGCAACGCCTGCGCCAAGGTCGAGAAGAAGTTCGCCGACACCCAGATGCTGTTCGGTCTCGAGCAGGAGTACACGATGCTCCGTGCCGACCGCACCCCGCTCGGTTTCCCCGAGGGCGGCGGACTGCCCGCTCCGCAGGGCCCGTACTACTGCGGCGTCGGCACCGGCAAGATCTCGGGTCGCCAGATCGTCGAAGAGCACACCCAGGCGTGCATCGACGCCGGCCTGTCGATCTCGGGCACCAACCCCGAGGTCATGCCCGGTCAGTGGGAGTTCCAGGTCGGCCCGCTCGGCCCGACCGCCGTCGGCGACCAGCTCAACGTCGCTCGCTGGCTGCTCCACCGCATCGCCGAGGACTACGACGTCATCATCAGCTTCGACGCCAAGCCCCAGAAGGGCGACTGGAACGGCGCCGGCTGCCACACCAACTTCTCCAACGTCGCGATGCGCGAGAGCTACGACGCGATCATCGACGCCTGCGAGAAGATCGGCGCCAACTTCATGGAACTGGTCGAGAACTACGGCGACGGCGTCGCCGACCGCCTGACCGGCCTGCACGAGACCGCCCCGTGGGATCACTTCAGCTACGGCGTCTCCGACCGTGGCGCCTCGATCCGCATCCCGTGGCAGGTCGAAAAGGACGGCAAGGGCTACGCCGAGGACCGCCGCCCGAACGCCAACATGGACCCGTACACGGTGTCGCGTCTCATCACCGAGACGATCAACACCCCGAAGGCCAAGCCGACCAAGAAGAAGGCTGCCGCCAAGAAGAAGTGAACGACGGTCACCGTCGTCGATCGGCGAGCGGGAGCTCCGGCACCGAGCCGGGGCTCCCGTTCGGCATTTCAAGACCCGTCACACGCCCTACCGTGTGACGCACTGCGAGACCTGTCGCACACGCCCCTACGGTGCGACAGACTGAAGGAGTGAGTCGAATGCTCGACCAACACCGCGACTACGTGCTCCGCACGGTCGAAGAGCGAGGCGTGCGCCTCGTTCGGCTCTGGTTCACCGACGTGCTCGGCAACCTGAAGAGCTTCGCCATCAGCCCGGCCGAACTCGAGAACGCGCTCGAGGACGGCATGACGTTCGACGGTTCGTCGATCGACGGGTTCTCACGCATCCAGGAAGCCGACGTGCTGGCGATCCCCGATCCCGACACGTTCGAGATCATCCCGTGGGGCGAGGCCGGTGCCTCCGAGGCGCGGGTGTTCTGCGACATCCATCACCTCGACGGCAGCCCGTTCGACGGCGACCCCCGCCAGGTGCTGCGCCGCCACGTGCGTGCCGCCCACGACGAGGGCTACACGTTCTACCTCGCCCCCGACGTCGAGTTCTTCTACTTCGAGCAACCGGCGCCCGGCGAACGCCCGACGCCGCTCGACGAGGGCGGCTTCTTCGACCTGACGATGCGCGACGCCGCCGGCGACCTCCGCAAGCAGACGATCCGCAAGCTCGAACAGATGAGCATCCCGGTCGAGTACTCGTTCCACGAGGACGCGCCGAGCCAGCAGGAGATCGACCTGCGGCACACCGACGCCCTCACGATGGCCGACAGCGTCATGACGTTCCGCCTCGTCGTGAAGGAGGTCGCCGCGAGCCAGGGCGTGCACGCCACGTTCATGCCCAAGCCCCTCCAGGGGGTGCAGGGATCGGGCATGCACCTCCACATGTCGCTGTTCCGCGGCGACGAGAACGCCTTCTACGACGGCGACGACCCGCACCAGCTGTCGCCCGTCGCGAAGTCGTTCATGGCCGGTCTGCTCCGCCACGCGTCGGAGATCACGGCGATCACGAACCAGACGGTCAACAGCTACAAGCGTCTGGTACCGGGCTTCGAGGCACCGGTGCACATCTCGTGGGCCCGCAACAACCGCAGCGGCCTCATCCGGGTGCCGATCGCCAAGAAGGCGAACCCGCTGGCCACCCGCATCGAGTACCGCTCCCCGGACGCCGCGTGCAACCCGTATCTGGCGTTCAGCGTGCTGCTCGCCGCCGGCATGAAGGGCATCCACGAGGGCTACGAGCTTCCCGAGGAGGCCGAGGACAACCTGTTCGAGATGGACGACGCCGCGCTGGCGAAGCTCGGCATCACCCAGCTCCCACAGTCGCTGTCCGACGCCCTCCGCACGATGGAGGAGTCCGAGCTGGTGCAGGAGGCACTCGGCGAACACATCTTCGAATGGTTCCTGCGCAACAAGCGCCGCGAGTGGTGGGCGTACAAGGAGCACGTCAGCCAGTTCGAGATCGATCGGTACCTGAGGTCGATGTGATGAGCGGCAACGGTGTGATCGCAGTCTTCGCCACCGACGTGCCGCCCGAACTCGCCCGCACGCTCGATCTGGGCGGGTACTCGTGGAAGGGAGCCGCGTCCGCCGACGAGGCAGCCGAGTCGGAGCCCGCAGAAGGATGGAGCGCGGCGATCGTCGAGATCGCCGACGACAGTGAGAACGCGTGGGCGTTCTGCCGGTCGCTCCGCCAGCACGACGACGGCACGACCCGCATCATGTTGCTGGTGTCCGGCGGCCAACTCGGCGAGCTCGAGCTGCGCGACGACCTGTACGACGACTTCTGCCTGTCGCCGTTCCACCCGAGCGAGCTCGAGGCCCGCCTGCGGCACCTGATGTGGGCGACCGGCTCGTCCCCCGTCCTGCGCGCCGACATGGTCGAGTACGGCGAGCTGGTGCTCAACCTCGAGACGTACCAGGCGACCATTGCCAAGCGGCCGCTCGACCTCACGTACATGGAGTACGAGCTCCTGAAGTTCCTCGCCCAGAACCCGGGCAAGGTCTTCACCCGCGAGATCCTCCTCAGTCGGGTGTGGGGGTACGAGTACTACGGCGGGGCCCGGACGGTCGACGTCCACATCCGTCGCCTCCGCGCCAAGCTCGGTGAGGAGTACGCCGGTCTGATCGCGACGGTCCGCTCGGTGGGCTACCGCTTCGGCCAGTCCCGCTGGGGCAGCTGAGGGGCCGCGCGGTTCAGGCCTGGCTGCGGGTGAAGGTGTCGCGGAGGGCTCGGCCGATCATCCGGGCGTACTCGAGCTGACCGCGAGCCGTCAGGTGCACACCGTCGTCGGAGATCAGGCCCTCCGTCTCCGCCAGGGCGTGCCAGTCGAGCACCCACGAGTTCGGGCGGTCGTCGAGTGTCGCCCGCACGACCAGGTTGAACATGTTCGCCCGGTCGTCCAGATCGCGCACCCACGTGTCGACCCAGAACACCGCGGCGTCGTCGGGGATCTCGGCGAGCACTTCGTCGATGTCGTCCTCGATCGCTTCCTGACTCGTCCCGGCGCCCACATCGTTCGTGCCGAGCGCGACGATCCACAACTCGGGCTCACCGCCGGCCTCGACGATCCCGTCGATGGCCGAGACACCCGACGGCAGGTCGGCACCACCCCATTCGGCCATCCGACGGCTCTCCAGCGCGTCGTAGGCCGTGATCTCGATGCCGTGGAGCGAGATCGAACTGGTGATCAGGTCGGTGGCCGAGCGGGCGATCGAATCACCCACGACGGCGACCGACGCCGGTAGCACCGGTCGTTCGTCGATCGGCACGGTCGCCACCGGAGCGACGAGGGGGTCGTCGAGGACCTGCTCCTCCTCGACATCGGTCGGCATCGCCGTGGTCGGCGGTGCCGCCGCAGCCATCTCGTCGTCGCTGCTGCCGTCATCGAGGAACTCGGCGGCGGTCAGCTCGGCCTGCTCGATCGTCGACAGCACGGACGCTTCGGTGGCCCGGGGCACTCCCGGCGCGTCGTCACCGCACGCAGTCAGCAGCAAGGTTGCTCCGCCCAGGAGCGCGACGAGTCGATGGGGAGTCGGGGGCACCGGACCATTCTGGACCGACGAAGGTCCCGACGGGTGTCAGTGGTGAGGAATGTCGCGCCGACGGAAGCCGACGAACCCGAATGCCGTGACGACGACGGCGACGATCGCGAGCGTCGCGATCCCGGTCGCCGACGGATCGTCGGCCGGGACGAACCCGACCGAGTACATCGGCGAGAGACGCAACACCCACTCGTCGACGTCGAGCGTCGGCCCGACGAAGGCGATGAAGGTCTCGTAGCCGAGAACCAGCCAAGCGATGCCTTGCCATCGCGGCATCCAGCCGAAGCAGGCGACGCTGACGGCGGCGACGACGGCGACCGCCGGCACGTAGGCGATCCCGGATGTCACGATCTCGCCCGTCTGGTTCCCGTCGTCGCCGAGATCGCCGACGGTGAGCCCGAAGGCCAACGCGGAAGCGAGCGTCACCACCAGGTACCCGGCGGTGACGACGGCGAGGTGCGAACCCAGCCACGTGTGGCGGCTGACGGCCCGGGCCAGGGTGGGTTCGAGGTTCCCGTCGAGTTCGGCGGAGCGCAGCTTGGCGAGGCCCTGCACCGCGAACCCGGTCGCCATGAGCACGAGCATGGTGATGGTCAGCGCGAGGTAGCCGTCGGCTCCCCCGTCGAGCTCCGCGAACGCCGGGTTCGAGGCGACGGCGTCGGCGACGGCGTCGGACAGGGCACCGAAGATCACGGCGACGGCGATGGCACCCGCCGTCCAGGCCGCGATCGATGCACGGTGGTCGCGGAACGCCAGACCGACGACCGACTGGGTATGGGCAGCGGCTCGCTCGGGTCCGGCTCGCGTGTTGAGGAGCCCCGATCCGAGGTCGCGGCGGGCGCTCTGGACGACTCCCACGGTGATCAGGATCGTCGCCGTGCCGGCGGCGAGCAGGAGCGGCCACCAACGTGGCTCGGTGTCGAACGGCCGCGTTTCCTGCTGCCAGGCGAGCGGCGACAGCCACTTCCACCCGTTCTCGTTCACGTCGCCGATCGCTCGGGTCGCGTACGAGACACCGAGCACGGTCAGGCTGATCGCGTACACCTTGCCGGGGATGCGGACCAGCTGCGCGACGAGGGCGGCGATGCCGACCCAGACGGCACCGAGACCGAACAACGAGAGGGCGTACAGCGCCGCGTCACCCGTGTCGATGTCGTACGCCGCCGCACTGAGGAAGATCCCGAGTGCGCTCACGGCGAGCGCGGCGAGCGTGGTGATCACGGCGCCGACCGTCGGCGCCCACCGGGCGACACACCGCGACCGGACGAGTTCGAGCAACCCGGATGCTTCCTGGGTGCGCGTCGCCCGCGTGATCAGGTGGGTCGCCATGACGGGGAGCATGATCGCTGCCATGAAGCCGAACTCGTTGGCCGTGACGCCACCCAGGTTGTCGGCCCCGTACGGGGTGCCGTTGATCGCAGCCACGGCGGCGTTGCCGTCCATCGCCGCCCCGTAACTCTCGAGGGTCGCGGCGTCGGGGTACGCCGCGTCGATCGCCGCGATCGTGACGAGGTAGAGCCCGATGATCGATCCGACCCAGATCGCAACCGGTTTCCATCCGGTCCGCAGCTGGATCGCCAGCATGGTTCCGATGCCGCTGCCGTGCTGTTCGGCGGGCACCGCCAGAGCGGTCGTCATGGCTCGACGGTTCCGGCGTAGGCGTCGAGGAACAACTCGTCGAGGTTGGGCGGCCGGACGGTGAGCGAGTGGACCCCGGCTGCGAAGAGCACGTCGAGCGCTTCCTGCAGCGCCGACTCGTCGACATCGAACCGGACGTCGATACCGCCGGCGCTCGAGGTGAGTGCCAGCTCACCGATGGACGATCGGTCGCCGAGACCGGTCGGCTCCGACTCGGTCGTGGCGTGCACCTTCGTGCGCGACCCTCGTCGCAGTTCGGCGAGACCGCCCGTCCGGATCGTGCGACCCTGGCTGATGATCGTCACCCGGTCGCTCAGCGCCTCGGCCTCGGCGAGGATGTGGGTCGACAGCAGCACCGACACGCCGTCGTCGACCCGTTCCCGCACCGACTGCTGGAAGACCTCCTCCATCAACGGGTCGAGTCCCGACGTCGGTTCGTCGAACAGGAGCAGCTCGGCTCGCGACGCCAGTGCAGCGACGAGTGCGACCTTCTGCCGGTTGCCCTTGCTGTACTCGCTGATGCGCTTGGTCGGATCGAGCCCGAACCGTTCGGTGAGCTCGATCCGGCGATCGTCGTCGAGTCCGACACCGGCGCCCGCCAACACGTCGATGCATTGACCGCCCGTCAGTCCGGGCCACAGCATCACGTCGCCCGGCACGTACGCGATCCTCCGATGGAGCCGGACGGCGTCCTTCCACGGGTCGCCGTCGAGCAGCCGCACGCTGCCGCCGTCGGCGCGCATCAGCCCGAGGATGATGCGTAACGCAGTCGACTTGCCGGCGCCGTTCGGGCCGAGGAAGCCGTGGACGTGACCCTGTTCGACGCTCAGTTCGAGCCCGTCGAGTGCCTTCGTCCTGCCGAAATGCTTGCGGAGATCGCTGATCTCGATGACCGTGTCCATGCCCACTCCCGTCTGGTTCGGTCCGCCGTCCGGGACTGTAGTGAAGTTCGGTGGCCGCGACGGGCGACCACGTCACCCGGGGCCGCCGTTCGGGCCTGCGGCGATCAGAGCTGTTGGAGACGTCGGCTGGTGTCGGTGTGCAGACGGAGCATCTCGTCGACCCGGTCGCTCACCAGATCGCCGTCGCGGACGACCGCGACGCCGTGGACGATCGTGTCACGCACCGACACCGGACCGCACCGCAACCACGCCTCGACGGGGTCGGCCAACGCCCCTGCGAACCGTGGCCCGTCGAGCGACCACACGGCGACGTCGCCGGCGGCGCCCGCGTCGAGCACGCCGAGTTCGCCGGTTCGACCGAGGCAGGCCGCCCCGCCGACGGTCGCCATCTCGAGGGCCATCCGCGCGGTGCCTGCATGTGCACCGTCGCGCAGCTTGGCGAGCAGCATCGCCTGGCGGGCCTCGAGCCAGAGCGAGGCGGCGTCGGCCGACGACGAGCCGTCGACGCCGAGACCGACCGGCACACCGGCCGCTCGGAGCGCCACGACCGGCGAGATGCCCGATGCCAGGATCAGGTTGCTGGACGGACAGTGCGCCGCACCCACTCCTGCCGCGCCGAGACGCCGGATCTCGTCGTCGTCGGGTTTGACGCAGTGCGCCACCCAGGTGCGGTCGGTGGCCCAGCCGGTGCGCTCGAGGTACTCCATCGGACGGCACCCGAACGTCGCCAGACTGAACTCGTCGTCCTCGTCGTTCTCGGCGAAGTGGGTGTGGAGCCGCACGTCGAGCCGCTCGGCGAGTTCGGCGGTCCGCACCATCAGCGCCTCGGTGACGGAGAAGGGCGAGCACGGGGCGAGCGCGACCCTGGTCATCGCTCCCCACGATCGGTCGTGATGCCGGCGCACCGCGTCCTCGCTCGCCGCCAGGATGTCGTCGTCGTCGGCGACCACGTCGTCGGGTGGTAGGCCGCCGTCCTTCTCCGACAGCGACATCGAGCCGCGGGTCGGGTGGAACCGGACACCGAGGTCGCGGGCTGCCTCGATCTCGGCGGCGAGCAGGTCGCCCGAGCCCTTCGGGTGCAGGTACAGGTGATCGGTCGACGTGGTGCACCCCGACAGCGCCAACTCGGCCAACCCGATCCACGCCGACACGTGGACGGCCTCGGTGTCGATCGCACGCCAGAGCGGATAGAGCGATTGCAGCCAGCCGAACAGCGGCTTGTCGGTCATCGGCGGGTACGCACGCGTCAGGTTCTGGAACAGGTGGTGGTGGGTGTTGATCAACCCGGGCGTCACCAGACAATCCGTCGCGTCGATCACCCTCGTCGCCGCGGGCGGCGCGCCCTGTCCGACCGCTTCGACGAGGCCGTCGGTGATGGCCAACCATCCGCCGGGGAGCTCGCGACGATCGGCGTCCATCGTGACGAGCAACCGGGCATTCGAGATGACGAGATCGGCCATGCCGGCACGCTAGTGGGAGGCGGACACCCCACGATCCGTTGCCGGTCGCTGACCTGTCAAGGGGTGGGACGACTTCCAGAAATCGGCCTGGCCTGGGACGACGACCTGCGATTTCTGGAAGCGCTCCCATACCCTCTGAACTGCGCTGTTACGTTCCGGATCGGGCGCCATCGGGGGATGGTGTCCACCGGCTCCTGCCGGTTCGAGAAAGGGGAACTCATGACCAGGAACACTCGACGACGCGCGGCCTGGATCGCCGCCGCATCGATCGTCGTCACCGCCGTACCGGGTTTGGCGGAGGCCCGGCGCGACGACGGCGAACTCGCCACACCGAAACCGAGTGACGGCGCCCGCCAACAGATCGGTGAGCTCCGCGGGAACGGCGACCACGAACTCGCTGCGCTCATCGGTGAGATGATCGACACACCACAGGCCCAGTGGTTCACGCAGGGCACGCCGCACTCGACGCAGCAAGCCGTGAAGAGCACGGTCAAGCAGGCGAAGGCAAAGGGCACCGTGCCGGTCCTCGTCGCCTACAACATCCCGTTCCGGGACTGCGCGCAATTCTCGGCCGGCGGCGCG
>JBPEWX010000520.1:0-1511 GCA_052032235.1 Ilumatobacter sp.
CGACGCACGCAGGATCTCACGACGCAACGGATCCGACACCTTCCGTCTCGTCGTCGGGCGGAGTGGGCGGCAGGTACTCGCCGATGTCGGTGACGGCGATCTCGTCGCCGAGCGAGGCGCCGTCGAGGCGGAGGTGGTCGCCGCTCCAGAACTTGCCGGGGTCGTACCAGTTCGGTGGCCGCTTGCCCGACAGCAGTCCCATCCGTTCCAGCGTGATCGCGACGACCTCGGCGCAGAACAGCGCCTCGAGTGTCGTCTTGCGTCGTGCTCGGCCCTTGACCCATCCGGTGGCGAGCGACCGGGTGCGTGGGAACGCGCTGCCGTCGAGTTCGTCGATGGTCCGGAGCACGGCGTCTTCTTGTTCCCGGGTGACCTCGATGTCGATCGGACGCATCCACGCGTCCTGGCCGTACTTGTGGTGCCACACCGACACGGCGTCGGCCATCCGGTGCAGCTGGGTGCCGCGCTGGTGCTCACCGGTCCACACGTCGGGCAGTGAGCGGCCGAGTTCGGCGTGCCACATCAGCGGCGGGAGATCGTCGATCGCGACGACCATGCCGACGTGGTTGACCGGGCTGTTGGTGGCAGCCCGGATCGCCTTGTCGGCCGCGGACCGTCCGCGGAACAACCAGATGTCGCCGGTGCGCGCGATCGCCGTTGCCTCGGCGAGCGTGATCGAGCCGGCCTGCTGATCGGTCATGGCGGCCTACAGTACCGATCGTGCGCTGGTGGAAGATCGTGGGCCTGGCCGGACTGATCGGTGGTGTCGCCGTGGGTGTGACCCTCGGTGCCCGTCAGGTGCAGCGGTCTCGTCGCGAGTACGTCGACGGCGACATCCGCGACCTGCGCGAGCGGTTGCACGCCCGCTTCGCCGAGGTGCCACCGCTCGAGCCCGCAACGAAGTCGGCCTGACCGTTCACCGACGTCTACCGTCGGCACCCATGCGCATCCGCGACTACACCGCTGCCGACCTCGCCGCCGTCCATGCGATCAACCAGGCGGAGGTGCCCGCCGTCGGTGAGGAGACGCCGGAGGCGTTGGCCCGCATCGGTGAACTGTCGACCATCGCCCTCGTCGCCGTCGACGACGAGGACGGGGAGGGCACGATCGGCGGGTTCTGCATGGTGCTCGAACCGGGCACCGAGTACGAGTCGGGCAACTACCGCTGGTTCGACGAGCGCTACGACTCGTTCGTGTACCTCGACCGGATCGCGATCGCACCCTCGTTCCAGCGGCGTGGGTTGGGCCGCCGCTTCTACGCCGAGGTGGAACGGCTCGCGGCCGAGCGCTGCCCCGACGCCGAGCAGTTCACGCTCGAGGTCAACCTGCGCCCCCGCAACGACACCTCGCTGGCGTTCCACGCCGCGCTGGGTTTCGTCGAGGTCGGCCAACGAGAGACCAGCTACGGCGCCCTCGTCAGCCTGATGGCCAAACCCCTCTGAGGTCGAACCACGAACGATGTCCGACGAACGGTGTCGGATCCGTTGCGTCGCTGCATCGCTGGCGGCCCG
>JBPEWX010000521.1:0-2435 GCA_052032235.1 Ilumatobacter sp.
CGGCCGCACTCGCGATGGCGTCGATCTCGCCTCGTGCCGCCTCGGGGCCACCCACCAGCACCGTGTCGAACCCCGGCTCGACACCGCTGACCGCCGCCATGACGCCCCGGTCGGCGATGAGGAAGTCGATCGTTCGACCGTAGGCGGCACCACGGACTTCGATCACCTCGTACACCTGACCGGCCCTGGTGCCGACGCCGGCGAACCGGTCGCCGACCCGGACGAGTCGACCGTTGACCCGATCGGCGGCCACGACGGGGATGGAGCCGTCGAGGCCCGGTTCGGCGAGTTCGAGCGGCAGCGACTGATCGGCGGCGGTGCCCTCGGTGATCGACTGGACCGCGGCCACGTCGACGGCGTTGAACGTGGCGCCGAAAGCCTCGTCGTCCCGCTCGATCGTGATCCGGGTGTCGCCGACGACCCCGACGACGGTGTCGGGCAGCGCATCGACCGCGTCGCGGACGCCCGGCTGCCGGGTGTCGATCCGGTAGTCGGCCTCGACCTCGACCCAGCTGGCGTCGACGGCGCCCTCGGCCAGCGCTCGATCGACCCCCACACCCAGGGCAGCGACCGTGAGGGCCAACACGATCACGGCGACCACCCCGATCGTCGACTGCGGGTCGGTCGCGACACGACGAAGCCCGACGAGCCGACCGGGACCGAGCGCCAGCCCCCGACGGGCCGCCCTCCCGACGATCGTCGGCACCGTGAAGCGCAAGAGGTAGACGACACTGAGTGGGACGAGCACCGGTACGAGTACGACCAACAGATCGGCGCCGTCGGTCGCCGCGGTCACGCCCCGGCGCCGGAAGGTGATCACGGCGGCAGCGGTCACGGCGACGAGTACGGTGCCGGCGATCCGGCCCCACCGCCCGAGACCCGGATGTGCGGAGGGCCGGCCCGACACGGTGACCCGTCGGAGCCCTTCGGAGAAGGCGACCAGGCCGGCAGACAGCACCGCACCGGCCCAGGTCGCGAGGACGATCGGCGCCTCGAGATCGGAGGCATTCGACGAGAAGGCGACGAGGGCCAGGCCTCCACCGGCTGCGACGGCGATCGTCGCGAGCACGGCCATCTCGACCATCGACGCACCGACGACCTGCGGCCGCGACGCACCTCGAGCACGGGCCACGGTGAGCCATCCTCGACGGCGACCGGCTGCTGCGAGCAGGATCTGGGTGAGGGTGGCCAGCACGACGCCGAGCACCCCTGCCGCCGCGAGGACGATGGTGGATCGTCCGGCGTCGCGCTGGGCGATCTCGGTCTCGATCACGGGGCGCAACGAGTTGGCGACGCCGGGTCGGGTCAGGGTCGGCTGGGTCGAGAACGACGCCTCGAGGGCGAGGACACCGGCCAGCGTCTCGTCGACGCTGTCGAGCGTCACCCGTTCGACATCGAGATCGCGGCGCTGTTCGAGCGCGAACGGACTCCGCCCGGCCGCAACGAACGGCCGCGACGGCATCTGCTCCGGGTGCACGAGGCCGAACGCGAACACGTTGGCGCCGATGCCGGTGTCGGCCACGGTCGGGCGATGGGCTCGTGCGTCGCCGAACCAGTACGACTCGGACGGATCGGTGAGTTCGCGGAGCCCGACGAGCTCGCCGACGAAGTCGGGCGGCAGTCCGGCATTGAACGAGCGGGTCACGACGTCGCTCGGATCGACCGTGAGCAGGACGAGGTCGCCGATCTCCCAGCCGAGTTCGGCAGCGGTCTCCGGTGTCACCTCGAACTCGAACACGGACGCGCCGTCGACGATCCGGTCGGACGGGGCGGCGCGGCGACCGGCGACGAGTTCGGAGTGGTCGTCGAGCTCCGGATGCACCCGGAACGTGAGAAACGTCGGGAGCGCCGGCACGTCGGCTGCGTCGGGCTCGGTGCCGGCACGGGCTGCGACGGTGAACCTGCTGGTGTCGGCGACGAACCGCTCGTCGACGAACCGTTCGAGCAGGTCGGGTGCGAGTTGGTCGTCGATCTCGGCGAGGCGCGCCCGCTGTCGTTCGAGCGGATCGTCGACGTCGCCGAGCGGGTAGTCGGAGATCACCCGCACGGCGAGCTGTCGAGCCCCGAGCGGCGCGTCCTCGAGCGCCTGCTCGAGGCTCGCTTCCTCGGCGCCACGCAACAGGCGCGGTGCCGCCACGGCACCGAATGCGACGATCGTCAGCAGCGTGAGCATCATGGCCCACACGGCGACCTCGGCGCGTCGCCCCATGCCGACGAGGACGCTCCAGCCGATCACGTCGTGTCCCCGATCCGGAGTTCGTCGGCGGTGCGGTGGCGGCGGAGCAGTCGTGCCGTGACGACCGGAAGGGCCATGCCGGCGGCGACGGCGATCGCGACGATGATCGCCAAGGTCCCCCACGGAACGACCAACTGCGGCGACGGGATCGCCGACGAGCCGTCCCGCCCGACCCCGAGACTCGGCAGCGCGAGCCGGG
>JBPEWX010000522.1:0-3023 GCA_052032235.1 Ilumatobacter sp.
AGCGGGCGCGAAACGGCGCGCACGTCAGTTCCGGGTGCCGGTCAGCTGCTGGGTGAGGCCACCCGACAACAGCGCATGTTTCGCGTCGGCGAAGCCCGAGCGTTGCAGCATCGCCACCATCTCGTCGGGTTCGGGCAGGTACGCCACGCTCTTGGGGAGGTAGCGGTAGGCGGGAGCGTCGGAGAGCGCGGCGCCGATCTTCGGCACGACCTTGCCGAAGTAGATGTCGTTGCCGAACTTCAGCACCTTGTTGCGCGGGACGCCAACGTCGAGCAGGGCGATGCGGCCACCCGGGCGGACCACTCGGGCGAGCTCGTCGAAGAACGCGCCCAGGTCGACGAGGTTGCGGAGTGCGAACCCACACGTCACGCCGTCGACCGAGGCGTCGGGGACCGGCAGGTTCAAGATGTCGGCCTGCATGCGCGGTGCACCCGATCGGTCGGCGGCGAGCATGCCGTACGACAGGTCGACCGAGATCGGCACGAGCCCCGCATCGCGCAGGTCGATGCACAGATCGCCGGTGCCCGACGCCAGGTCGAGCACGGTCGCACCGGCGGGCAGGGCGAGGTCGCGGACGGTCTTGCGGCGCCACCGCACGTCGAGCCGGAACGTCATGATCCGGTTGACGAGGTCGTAGCGCGGGGCGATGGCGTCGAACATCTCGCGCACCGCCGCCTTCTTCTCGTCGCCCTCGGGCAAGGTCTCGGTGTCCCACGAAGCAGGTTCGGTCACGTCTCCCGAGGCTACCGAGCGCCCGGCCGAGCACGGTTCGTCTCCCGTTCCACCCGGTCGTCAGACTCGACGGATGATCGATTTCACGTTCCCACCCGAGGTCGAAGAGGTCCGGCTGAAGGTCCGCGAGTTCATGGACACCCGGGTCCGGCCGGCGTGGGAGGCGATCGATCAGGACAACCGCGACGAGGTCGTGAAGACGATCGTCGAACTCCGCAAGGAGGCCCACGACGACTGGGGGCTCTGGCTGCCCCACATGCCGCCCGAGTGGGGCGGGATGGGGCTCGGGCCCACCGCCATGGCCGCCGTCAGTGCCGAAGCGTCGAAGGTGTCGATCGGCCCGTTCGTCATCAACGCCCAGGCCCCCGACGAGGGCAACCAGCACACCCTGCTGCATTGGGGTACCGACGAGCAGAAGGAGAAGTACCTCAAACCGCTGTGCAACGGAACCGCCCGCTCGTGCTTCGCCATGACCGAACCCGAGGTCGCCGGTTCCGATCCGACCCTGATCAAGACCTTCGCCTACCAGGACGGCGACGAGTGGGTCATCAACGGACACAAGTGGTTCATCTCGGGTGCCCGCGGCGCCAAGTTCGCGATGCTCGTCGCCCGCACCGAGGAAGACCCCGACATCCCGCAGGCCGCGAACTCGTGCTTCATCGTCGACCTGCCGTCGGAGGGGTGGAACGTCGTCCGCGACGTCCACACCATGTCGGGCGGACACAACCACTGCGAGATCCTCATCGAAGACCTCCGGGTGCCGGCCGAGAACATGCTCGGCGGCCGCGGTCAGGGGCACCTGCTCGGCCAGTACCGGCTCGGACCCGCTCGGCTCGCACACTGCATGCGCTGGATCGGCCAGGCCGAGATCGCGCTCGACATGATGGTCGAGCGGGCGATGGAGCGCTACAGCCACGGCTCGATCCTCGCCGAGAAGCAAGGCATCCAGTGGCTGATCAGCGACTCGGCGGTCGAGCTGTACCAGTGCAAGCTGATGGTGCTGCACGCCGCGTACCAGATCGAGCACGGCATGGACTTCACCGCCGTCGTGTCGATGGCGAAGCACTTCGTCGCCAACAGCCTGTGGCGGATCATCGACCGGGCGATCCAGGTGCACGGCGCACTCGGCTACTCGACCGACACCCCGCTCGCCGGCATGCTGCAGCAGGCCCGCTGGGCGCGCTTCGCCGACGGCGCCGACGAGATCCATCAGATGCGCATCGCCCAGCGCACGATCGCCGCCTTCAACGACGACGGCACCACCAAGAAGGCGACCGGCAACCTGCCGCTCTGACGTGACGCGATGATGTGGTGATGGAAGTCGGCATCTCGCTCGCCTCGTTCACCGCCCGTCCCGGTGCGGGGGCGGCGCGGCATCTCGTCGCGATGGCGCGAGCCGCGGCCGACGGTGGGCTCGCCACGCTGTCGCTCGGCGACCAGCACCTCGTCGGGGCGGGTGCCGGCTACTTCCAGAACACACCCGCACTCGGACGACTGCTGGCCGAGTGGTCGCCGACCGGTCGACCGGCCGGCTGTCTGTTCCTGCTGCCGATGTGGTCGCCCGTGCTCGTTGCCGAGCAGGTGGGCACGCTGGCGGCGCTCCACGACGGACCGTTCGTGGTGCAGACCGGCATCGGCGGGTCGCCGCACCAGTTCGCAGCATTGGGTGCGTCGACGGAGCACCGGGTGTCGGTGTTCGAGGAGGGCGTCCGCGTCGTGCAGGCGTTGTTGGCGGGGGAGACGGTGTCGAGCGAGCGGTTCGGTTTCAGCGACGTGTCGATCGGCCTCGTCCCCGAACGGCCGGTCGAGTGGTGGATGGGAACGGCCAACCCGGCCGGGCTGCGTCGTGCCGCACGGTTCGGCGCCGCGTGGTACGCGTTCCCGTCGGCCGACCCGGCGGTGTTCGACGAACACACCGCCATCTACCGGGAGGCGTGTGTCGAGCACGGCACCGAACCACGCATCCACATGCGTCGCGACGTCATGGTGCTCGCCAACGGCGACGAGGCCGAACGGTTGGGGAGTGGCCTGATCGAACGCGGCTACCGGGGCCAGCAGCGCAACCAGATCGACTGCGGTACCCCCGAGCAGGTCGCCGAGTCGCTGGCGGTGTGGGCCGAACGCGGCGTCGACCAGATCGTCACCCGCACGATGGGAGCGAGCGACACCACCGACCTCGAGACGGTCCGGAATCTGGCCGCCGTCGCGCGGCTCCTCGCCTGACTCGACCTGTTCGCCGGTCAGCGGCGGGTCCGGATGGTCTGACCGAGCAGGGCGCCGCCGATGGCGGC
>JBPEWX010000523.1:0-6338 GCA_052032235.1 Ilumatobacter sp.
CGACGACGTCACCTACTGCATCGGCGTGTGGAAGGGCATGCTGGCCGAGCGCACCCTCGACCCCGTCGTGCCCGAGATCACCAGTTGGCCGGGGCGATCGGCGCGCCGCAAGCCGCGACCGTGAGCAGCGCACAGCGCTGTTACCGTCCCTGCCGTGACGATCCGATTGACCGTCAACCGTGAGCGATGGTGGAACCACGTCGTCGGCGTCGCCGACGAGGTCGACGGTCTGATCCCCGTCGTCAAGGGCAACGGGTACGGCTTCGGACGTGCCGGCCTCGCGATCGCAGCGGCGAAACTCAGCCCGCTGCTGGCCGTCGGCACCGTGCACGAGATCGTCGGTCTCCCCGACGGCGTCACGCCCGTCGTGCTCACCCCGACGTGGCGGCCACCCGACACGACCGAGCCCGTGCTCACCGTCGGCTCCAACGACCACATCGCCGCCCTCCGAGGATGGCAGGGACGAGTCATCGTCAAGCTGCCGTCCGCCATGCAGCGGTACGGCGGCAGCATCGACCTCGTCGAGGCGGCGCAGCGCGCCGGCCTCCGAACCGTCGGGGTGGCGATCCATCCGCCGGTGGCCGGCACCGACGACGACCATCGGCAGCAGATCGTCGAGCACCTCGCCGACATCGACCCGTCGCTCGACGTGTGGGTGAGCCATCTGTCGCCCGGCACCTACGAGTCGCTGCCCGCGACCCACCGGTACAAGCTGCGCCTCGGCACCTACCTCTGGCACGGCGACCGCGAGGCGCTCCACCTCGAGGCCGACGTCATCGACACGCGCACCGTCCGCGCCGGCGAGGTCGCCGGCTATCACCTCACGCCGGTCCCCGGATCCGGCACGCTGATCATGATCGGCGCCGGCACGGCGAACGGCGTCGCCCCGCTCTCGGACGGACGGAGCCCGTACCACTTCGCCCGGCAGCGGATCGACCTGCTCGAACCACCGCACATGCACACGTCGATGGCGTTCGTGCCCGCCGGCGAGCGATGCCCGCGCCCGGGCGACTGGATCGACCTGCAGCGCCCACTCACCCAGACGTTCGTCGACGAGTTGCGCTGGATCTGAGTGAACACCCCGACGGAGTCCCCACCGAACGGCGCTGCGTCGCCACCCGACGCGCTGCGGAGCGTCACCCCCGCCCGCCGTCGGCCCGGCCCCGACGTCGTGCGCGCCATCGCGATGCTCGGCGTCGTCGTGATGAACTACCACGGCTACCTGATCATCCGCGGGGCGCCACGCGACGGCGGACCGTGGTACGACGTGTTCGACCCGTGGACCGGACCGCTCTCGACCCGGTTCGCCACCCTCTTCGTCGTCACCGCCGGCGTCGGTGTGTCGCTGATGACCGCGAGTTCGTTCGGCGACCCGGAGCGGATCCGGGCGATGCGATGGCGACTGGTCCGCCGCGGCCTCGTCTTGTACGGCATCGGACTGGCCTTCGACATGATCTGGGCCGGCACGATCCTGCCGTACTACGGCGCGATGTTCGTGCTGGCAGCGGCGCTGTTCACCTGGCGGAGCCGCTGGCTGGTCGTGACCGGTGTCGTGGCGGCCGGTGCAGCGTGGGCGATCCGGTGGTGGCGCCTCGAACGCCAGCTGGAAGGTGACGACACGTCGTGGCTGACGAATCCGCCGAGCAGCTCCCCACGCGGTCTCGTCTTCGACGTCTTCGTCAACGGCACACACCCGCTCCTTCCCTGGCTGGCGTTCTTCTGTGCGGGCATCGTCCTCGGACGTCTGCTCCACACCGGGTGGTGGCGCCCCGCCGCCGCCGGCGCGGGTCTCGCCATGTTCTCGATCGCTGCCATCGTCGGACCGGCAGCGGCGACCTCGGACGATCTCCGGGTCCGCACCCTGCTCAGCGACGACCCGTTCGAGCGTGGCGTGGTGTACGCGTGCAGCACGCTCGGCACCGCGCTCGTCGCCTTCGCGGCGATCTCCTGGTTGGCCGACACCTTCGAGGACACCGTGGTCGTCGACGTTCTCCGCCGAGCGGGCCAGCTGTCGTTGACGATCTACCTCGTCCACGCCCTGGTGTTCAACCTGCTCGTCGACTGGCTCGACGTCGTCCAGCCCGACGGGGTGGGCACGGCGCTCGCCTTCGCCCTGCTCGTGTGGTCGGTGTCGATCGCCGGCGCCGTGGCATACCAGCAGCGCTACGGCCGCGGCCCGGCCGAGCGGGTCTACCGATCGCTCACGGCCTGACGACCGACCCGCCGACGATCACAGGACCTCGGAGAAGGTGGTGCACGACTGCGGGTCGCCGGTCGAGTAGCCACGACGGAACCACTCGACGCGCTGCGCCGACGAGCCGTGCGTCCACGACTCGGGATCGACCCGACCACCGGTGGTGCGCTGGATCGCGTCGTCGCCGACCGCCGCCGCGGCGTCGAGCGCCTCTTGGATCTCGGCCGACGAGTCGAACTGGCCGCGGGAGGCGGCATCGTTCGCCCATGCGCCGGCGAAGCAGTCGGCCTGCAGCTCGAGCGCGACCGAGTACTGGTTGGCTCGCGACGGATCGTTGCGTTGGGCGTCGCGGACCTGGGCGTTGATGCCGAGCACGTTCTGCACGTGGTGACCGAACTCGTGGGCGACGATGTACTGGGCCGCCAGGTCGCCACTCGCGTCGAAACGGTCCTGGAGTTGCACGAGGAAGTCGAGATCGAAGTAGATCAGGTTGTCGAGCGGGCAGTAGAAGGGGCCGGTCTGCGACGACGCCTGGCCGCAGCCGGTCGAGGTGCTTCCCGAGAAGAAGACGGTCTGGGTGTCGACGTAGTCGACACCGAACGAGATCGGCAGCTGGTCGATCCAGTACTCGCTGACGTCGTTGGTCGCACCGCACAGGATCTGTTCGAGCTCGCTACTGCACGCGTCGGCGTTCGCGGTGCTCGAGTCGGCCGATGCGCCGGTCGGCGTGCCGGCGACCTGGCTGCCGCCGGTCAGGCCGCCACCCATCAGCTGCGGCAGGATGAAGACCGCCGCCATCACGAGGAGGGCCAGGATGCCGCCGCCGCCCTTGAGCATCCCGCTCGGGATGGGCAAGCCGCCGCCGGAGCCGGATCGGCCGCCGAGCATGCCGCCCAGGCCGCCCGGGAAACCGCCGCTGCTCTGGCCGCGACGATCCTGGATCCGGCTGGCGTCGCGGGATCGGATCTTGGTCATGGCTCCGAGTCTGGCAGCTCCGAGCCCCGTTGCTCGGACGATCCGATCGATTCGGTCGACGGCTGCTCACCGCTCGGCGGTGTCTGATCGGCGCCGGCCCGCTGTCGTGCCCTGAGTGCTCGCCGGAGCCCGCGCCATCCGACGGCACCGGCGCCGACGAGCGGGCCCCGATCGCCGAGCTTGGTCGGTGTGATCCGTGCGGCGGCACCGTGACCCACCCGTGCGACCGCGTCGATCTCCTCCTGGGCGGCGTTGAAGAAGGTCGCGGCGAAGCTCTCCGGCACGGTTCCGCCGACCACGACCAGGTCGAGATCGAGCGCCGAGCAGGTCATGCCCGCGGCTCGGCCGACCAGACGGCCGGTGCGCCGCATGATGTCCCACGACGGCTCGTCGAGGCGGCGACCCGTGATCGCCTCGATCGCCGTCCCGGACGCCTCGGCCTCGAGGCAACCCCGCGCACCACACCGGCACCGTCGCCCACCGGGCTCGACGATCACGTGGCCGACGTGGCCGGCGTTCCCGGAACGACCCTCGAGCAGCTCACCGTCGATCATCAGGCCACCGCTGACCGACGACGACACGACGAGCGTGGCGAAGCTCCTCGCGCCGCGAGCAGCCCCGAGCCACCCTTCGGCGAGTGCGAGCGCCTTGGCGTCGAGGTCGCCGTACACCGGCAGTTCGGTCAGTTCGTGGAGGTGCTGGGCGAGCGGGAACGACCGCCAGGCGCTGATGTGGGCGGGCGACACCGTCACACCGTTCCGCCCGATCTCGCCCGGGCTCCCGACGCCGATCGCTCGGATGCGGACGCCGTGCTGTTCTGCCTGCTCGCGTTGTGCGAGCACCGCCGACGCGAGCGCGGCGAAGTGCGACTGGGGACCGACGTCGGTTTCGATGTCGGCGAACGATCGGTCGATCAGTTCACCGCGGGCCGTGACCAACCCCGCCGAGAACTCGGTCGCCCCGACATCGATGGCCAGGATCACGTCGCGACGCTTTCCGGCGTCGTCGGTGGTCGCATCCGTCATCGTGAGCGCACGCTACCCGTGTCGCCCCGGCCGTTCCGCACCGTCGCAACCGTTGACCAGCCACGGGGGTCAAGCGGTAGCGTTTCGGCGAGCGAAGCGACTCATGCGACGCCGGCGGCTTGCCGATGAACTCGACGACCGGCCGTGGCCGCGGATCACGGACGATGGCGACAACCAGATGGCACGGGACACCCCACTGACCAGGACCACGAAGACGATGACGGCGACGGGTGTCGCCCTCGTCGTCGCGCTCCTGGCCGGGCCGGTGGTGATCGGCGCCGGCGACCCGCCGTCGGGCGACTCCGTCGTCACCACGACGACCGCGCCACCGCCGACGACGCCGACGACGCCGACGACCGCGGCGGCCCCGACGACGACCCGCCCGACCACCACGACCACCACGACGACGAGCACCTCCACGACGACGACGGTGCCCCGGACGAGCACGACCGTGCCGCGCACCGGCACGACGGTCGCCCCGACCACCACGGTCGCGCGGACGACCACCACGACCACGACACCACGGACCTCGGTGCCGTGCGCTCCGCCGACCACCACGACCACCACCACGACGCTGCCCGGCACCACCACGACGACCACCACGACCACGGTCCCGGGCTCGACCACCACGACCACGACGACCACGACACTGCCGCCGTGTCCGACCACGACGACGACTGCGCCGCCCACGACCACGACGACGACGGTGCCCGCGGCGCCGCCGACGGCGCTGGGTATCTCCGCGCCGCAGGAACTCCGCGACATCCTGCTCGCGATCCGCATCGTCGAGTCGGGCCAGCGGTACGACATCGGCCCGAACAAGGGCGGGGCGTCGGGCGCCTATCAGTACATCGACTCCACGTGGGGCAACTACAAGGGGTACCCGAAGGCCTACCTCGCGCCACCCGACGTCCAGGACGAACGGGCGCTCGCCCACGTCGTCGGCATCCTCGACACCTGGGCCGGTGACGTCTCGATGGTGCCGGTGATCTGGTACTACCCGAAGGCGGCGACCGATCCGGCGCTGATGGACCAGGTACCCCTCCCGCACGCCGGCAACCGCCTGACCGTGCGCGAGTACCAGCACCGCTGGCTCGACGTGCTCGCGTTCATCACCGGCAATCCGTCGTTCTACACGCCGAACGCCATCCCGCCCGATCTCAAGTACATCTCCGGCATCCCGCCCGAGCTGGTGCCCGACGAGCCGGTGAGCGACGCGATCTACGATCCGAACACGGTCGAACCCACCACCCCGATCGCCTTCCCGGTGCTCGGCAAGACGGCGATCACCCCACCGATCCCGTGCGACTTCGAGGAGTGCGAGGAGGGCACGAGCGCCATCATCTTCGGCGTCAAGATGCAGCCGGTCCTGGCGTCGGTCCACGGCGTCGTGACCGCCGTCGACTCCGACGATGCCGCGTCGGGCAACGTGAGCGTCACGATCACCGACAAGGAGGGCCGACGGTTCGTCTACGCCGGCCTCAACGACGACACGCCCGGCACCGACGACGCGGCTGCCCCGGCCTGGTTCCGGACCTCCGCCCTCGCTCGCGTCGGCCAGCACGTCTACGCAGGGCAGATCATCGGCTTCATGGGCGACAGCGATCCGATGCCGGGACACACCGTGATCGCCGAGGGCGAGGCCGTGTGGCCGCATCTCCGCCTGTCGATCTACGACGCCGACGGCACCCGACTCGACGCCGACGCGATGGTGCTCGACGCGCAGCGTCGCCAGGCGTGCCACGTCGGCATCGGACCCTGGTCGGTGCCGATCGACCCGGACGCCGAGATCGACGAGGCGATCGACGTCACCACCTACATCGCCGGCGGCTGGACGATCCACACCAACGCCACGGTCACCGCGTACGGCCAGTCGGCGCTGATCGTGCCGCCGCAGGAGTGCGTGTGGGCGCCCGTCAAGCCGTACGGGCCCGGCGCCGCCGGCAGCCAGCCGCCGCAGTACTGGGGGCTGCCGTTCGACATCGACACCCGCTACTGGGTCGCCGACGCCCGAGCCCAGACCACCCTGACGCCCCGCACCCCCCTCGGCTGACCACCCGCAACCGCACCCTCGGGTCAGGTGTCAGAGGTGACGGCGAGGAACAAGCTTCGGGTCAGGTGTCGCAGGTGACGGCGAGGAACGA
>JBPEWX010000524.1:0-4080 GCA_052032235.1 Ilumatobacter sp.
ACTGGGAAGGCGAGGTGTCGTGCGGTCAGCCGACCACCACGACCACGACGACCACCACCACCACGACGACGCCGTCGACCACCACGACGACGACCACCACCACGACGCCGCCGACCACCACCACGACGCCGACCACCACCACGACGCCGACCACCACCACGACGCCGACGACCACGCTGCCGTGCGAGTGGGACCCGCAGTTGCCGGCCGGGTCGGAGGACTGCTCACCGCCCGACCTCGCGATCGACGCGATCTGTGCGGAGCTCACCGTCGATGACGAGTTCGAGACGTACTGGTACCAGATCACCAACCAAGAGGACACGGCGGTCGAGGTCACCTGGCCCGGTGGCTCGGCCGTGCTCGAAGCCGGTGCCAGCAAAACCATCGGTGCCGGCGAGAACGGCGTGGCGATCTCGGTGAACGGCACCGTCGTCACCACCGCCGACTCGCTCGACACCGGCTCGACCGATCCGGCTGCCAACGACGACATCTGCCAGATCGACGTCGAGTTCAGCAAGGACGTCGAGGGGCCCGGACCGGGTGCCGACACGCGCTACACCATCAAGGTGTCCCGCCTGACCGTCGACGGCGAGGTCGCAACGTTCGACGAGGAGGTCACCTTCGACCTCCTCGACAACGAGACCAAGATCGTGCCGCTGCCGTCGACCCTGAACCCGCTCGGCATCGAGTACCGGATCGAAGAGATCGCCGACGGCGGCGCCAGCCGGTCGGCCGTCACCCCGAACTCGTTCGTCCTCGACGGGCATCGTGGTGAGACGATCAGCGTCGTCGTCGTCAACTCGTTCGCCTCGGTCGAGATCGAGAAGAACTCGTCGGCCACCACGGTGTTCGAAGGCGACGAGCTGAACTACACGCTCGACGTCACCAACACCGGCGTCCTCACCCTCGATCCGGTCGTCGTCGACGACCTCCTGCCGACCGGTGTCACGTACGTCGACTTCGACATCGAGGGTGACGCCGGCTCGTGCACCCTGACGCAGGCGACCAAGCCGCAGCTCGTGACCTGCACCTTCGCCGACGCGTTGGCTCCGGGCGCCGCGGCGCCTCGCATCACCCTGCTCGTCACCGTCGACAGCATCGACCCCGGCGAACAGATCGTGAACCAAGCGCGAGTGCGCGGCACGTACGAGACGCCCGAGTTCGACGGCGATGCCGACTTCCTCGACGAAGCCGCCGGACTGTCCTGTGAGCCGACGGCGGGCGAGGTGTGCGACCTGTCGCCCCGCGCCGGTGTGACGGGTGGGACGCCCACCACGACCACCACGGCGTCGGCCGGCCCGACGACGACGGCGGTCGGCTCCAACGCGGCGACCACCACCGTCGTCGCCGAACTCCCCCCGACGGGCGCCAACGGCACGAACACGATGGTCTGGCTCGGCGCCTTGTTGCTCGGCGCAGGTGCCGTCATCAGCCTGCTGGTGCGTCGCCGGGCCGTCTGAGCCTCGCTCGACCTACCCCGCTGACACGGGTGGCCGCCTTCGGGCGGCCACCCGTTCGCAATTCTGCGCTCCGTTCACGCCGGTCCCGTAGGGTCGTGCCCATGGAGCGCTCCCCCACCCTCGTTCGACGCGTCACACTGCTCGCCGCATCCGCCGTCCTCATGACCGCCTGCGGCGGGTCCGACGACGACGCGTCCCCGACCACGACCGACGCCGGGTCGACCGAGACGACCTCGCCCGACACCACAGCGGCTCCCGAGACGACGGTCGCCGCCACGACGACGGCGCCGCCCGCCACCACCAGCCCGACGACCACGGTGCCGGCCACGCCCGACACGACCACGCCCGACACGACGACGCCGGACACCACCGAACCGGCGACCACGGTCGCGGCCGACACGACGGTGCCCGCCGGCGACGACATGGAGCGCGCTCAGTTCTGCTTCGACTCGGAGCAGGCCTACGTGTTCAACCAGGTCATCAACGTCCTGACCGACCCGACGCCGGAGCAGGCCGAGGCGGCCCTGTCGATCGTCGCCTTCACGATCGACGCTGCGATCGAGTCCGCCCCGGACGGCATGGACGACGTCCCGAGGCGGATGGCCGACGCGATCGCCCAGATCGACGCCGGATTCGCCGCGTACGACTACGACGTCGATGCGTTCACCGACTCGCCCGAGGCCGAAGCGATCGGTGAGGCGTTCGCCGAGTACGAGAACACCTTCGTCGCCCTGGCCGGTTTCGTGGAGACCGAGTGCACCCCGGCGATCGACGTCCTCGACAGCCAAGCCGTCAAGCTGGCCCCGCAGATCGACGTCCTGCGCGACCTCCCGCTGCAGCCCATCGCCAACCAGGCCGGCGACATCCGCCTCTTCGTCCCGGTCGAGTGGGCCGAGTGGATCGGCACCATCGACGTCGAAGACGTCACCTTCCTCGAAGCGTCGAACGACCTCGAGCAGTTCGAGAGCAGCTGGAACGTGCCCGGGGTGTTGGCGACGGTCGCCTACGTCGGTGCCGGCAACGCAGCGCCGGGCGACCTGCTCGACTCCTCGAGTGCCGGCCCCGACTGCACCCTCGACTCGACCGAGCCGTACTCCGACGACGTGTACATCGGCGAGTTGTTCCTGCTGAGCGATTGCGCCGGTGTGGGCACCGACGCCGCCGTCCTCGCCGTCACCGACATCGCCGACCAGTCGGTGGAGGTCACGCTCGAGTTCCAGTTCCCGGACGGCGGCGACCGTGAACTGCTCGACCAGATGCTGGCGACGTTCGCCGCCGGCGCCTGATCGCGCCCGGTTCCGGTCAGCTCACGAGCTCGGCCGAGCGGGCGGCCGGGTCGGACAACCGAACGACGGGGAGTTCGTCGGCTCGTCCCGCGAGGTGCGGGAGCAGCGTCTCTCGCAGCTCGCACCGCAGGTTCCAGAGGTCGGAGGCGTCGGCTGCGGTCACCAGGATCCGCACCTGGATCGCCCGCTCGCCGAGTTCGATCACCTGCACGTTGAACGCCCGGCCGTCCCACAGCGGGTTGCGGGCGAGTGCGTCGCCCACCTCGCGCCGCAGCGCTTCGACGTCGGCGGTGTGATCGAGCCAGGCGGTGACCACACCGGTCACCGCAGAGGACGACCGCGTCCAGTTCTCGAACGGCTCGTCGACGAAGCGTGACGTCGGCAGGACCAGACGTCGGTCGTCCCAGATCCTCACCACGACGTTCACCAGTCCGATGTGTTCGATCCGGCCCCACTCGCCTTCGACCACGACGACGTCGTCGAGGCGGATCGGTTCGGAGAACGCCACGATCACCCCGGCCGCCAGGTTCTCGATCGGAGACCGGAGGGCGAAGCCGGCCAGGATGCCGATCACCCCGGCATAGGTGACGATCGTGGGACCGAAGTCGCCGAGCGGTGTGACCGTGATCAGTGTGACGGCGACGGCGCCGACGATCACGATGGCGGAGACGATTCGCCTGACCAGTTCGACCTGGGTGCGACGGCTCCGGGCGCGGAGGTTGTCGAACGTGTCGATCCGGAGGCGACGGAAGACGACGCCCTGGACGACGACGAGGAAGCGGACGACCGACCAGGCGACGGCGGCGATGACGGCGACCTCACTGAGCGAGGTGTACGGCTCCTCGTCGAACACCAGGTCGGCACTGCGGGCGACGATCGCGAGGGCGACGAGCCGCAGTGGCGCCCGCATCCGTCGGAGATCGGCCGCGAACTGGGTTCGGCCACGTCGACGCAGGACGAACTGCACGATCGGGCCGAGGACGAGCAGGCCGACGGCGACGACACCGCCGACCACGAGAGGGGTCAGGTCGTAGTCAGACATGGCTCCGATTCACCCTAGGAACGGTTCCACGCCGCCCCGACGTGTCAAACGTCGCTGCGGGGAGCGGGGGCGTCGTATGCCGCCCAGACGTCGACGTCGCCACCGTCGGCGGGTTGCCGGGGTTCGTGATCACGTGTCGGGTTCGTGTGCACCGGCATCGTGCGCGTGTCCCCGGACCGGGCCACCGGCACCGGCTCGGTGGGATCGACCGGCACCGGCTCGGTCGGCGGCGCGGACGTCGGCCGCTCGTGCTGCGGCTGCTGCGACGGGCGGGACTGCGACCGTGCGGCCG
>JBPEWX010000525.1:0-1852 GCA_052032235.1 Ilumatobacter sp.
AACCGACGGTACGTTTGGGGGCATGCGTGATGTCGTGCCGGAGGGGTTGTTGGAGGTCGGGAAGTTCGGGCGGGCGCACGGGGTGCGTGGCGACCTGTTCGTCGATCTCACGACCGACCGCACCGAACGGGCCGACGTCGGCGCCCGGCTCTGGGCACGGGGTGCCTGGTACACCGTCGAGCGGTCGAACCGGGCCAACCAACGGTTCCGGGTGCACCTCGCCGGGATCGACGGTCGCACCGAAGCCGAAGCACTGACCGGAGCCGTCCTCTACGCCGAACCGATCGACGACGCCGACGCGCTCTGGATCCACCTCATCATCGGCGCCGACGTGGTCGAGACCGACGGCACCCGACGCGGCCGCTGCGTCTCGGTGATCGACAACCCCGCCGCCGATCTGCTCGAACTCGACTCGGGTGCGCTCGTGCCGGCAACGTTCGTGACCGGGATCGAACGCGACGTCGACCCCGTCGTCGTCACGATCGACCCGCCCGAGGGCCTGTTCGACCTGATCGAGGGGTAGCCGTGCGGATCGACGTCTTCACCCTGTTCCCGGGACTCGTCGACGGGTTCTGCTCCGACAGCCTGCTCGGCAAGGCGCGCCAGAACGACCTGCTCGACCTCCGCCTCCACGACCCGCGCGACCACACGTCCGACGTCCACCGAACCGTCGACGACGCTCCGTTCGGCGGCGGCGCCGGGATGTTGATGAAGCCCGAGCCGCTGTTCGCCTCGGTCGAGGCGGCCGACCCGCCCCGACCGCTGTTCCTGCTCGGCCCCGGCGGTCGCACCTTCGATCAGGGGATGGCGCGAGAACTGGCCGACCTCGACGGTTTCAGCCTGCTCTGCGGCCGGTACGAGGGCGTCGACCACCGGGTCCGCCGACATCTCGTCGACGACGAGCTCAGCATCGGCGACGTCGTGCTGAACGGCGGCGAGGTGGCAGCCTGCCTGATCGTCGAGGCGGTCGTCCGCCTGCTCCCTGGCGCGATGGGCAACGCCGAGAGCCCGGTCACCGAGAGCTTCGGAGCGTCCGGACTGCTCGAGGAGCCCCATTTCACACGGCCGGCCGAGTTCCGCGGCTGGTCGGTGCCCGACGTCCTCCGGAGCGGCGACCACGCCCGAGTGGCTCGTTGGCGGCACGCGCAGGCGCTCCATCGCACGATCGCGGCCCGTCCCGACCTGATCGATGCGCGCGGCGGTCTGACAGATGACGACCGCGCGCTGTTGGAAGAGTTCCCACCACACCCGTATCATTGATCCGCCCCTGTGGCACGCACCTGCCCGGACGGCCCGAGATCGAGAGAGACCCATGAAGACGACCGACATCATCGACAACGATTCGCTCCGCGACGACATCCCCGAGTTCTTCCCCGGCGACGAGCTCAAGGTCCACGTGCGCGTGGTCGAGGGTGGCAAGGAGCGCGTCCAGGTGTTCCAGGGCAACGTCATCAAGCGCCAGGGCAGCGGCCTGCAGGAGACCTACACGGTCCGCAAGCTGAGCTACGGCGTCGGCGTCGAGCGCACCTTCCCGATCCACGCCCCCACGGTGCAGAAGATCGAGGTCGTCCGCCGCGGCGACGTGCGTCGCGCCAAGCTCTACTACCTGCGCGACCGCATCGGTAAGGCCGCCAAGGTCCGCGAGAAGCGCGAGTTCTGACCCGAACCGATCGCTCGAACCAGGCACGCGGTGCCTGGGGAGAATCCCGAGCCGCACGCCATCTGCGTTCGCTCGGTTTCGACATCGTCGACCACCAGTGGCGCGCGCCCGAGGTCGAGCTGCGCGGTGACATCGATCTCGTCGCCCGCCTCGACGACCTCGTCGTGTTCTGCGAAGTGAAGGCCCGACGCA
>JBPEWX010000526.1:0-1603 GCA_052032235.1 Ilumatobacter sp.
CCGTTCCGTGACGGCACGTACGACCTCGGGTGGGTGTGCTCGACCTCGTTCGTCGATCTCTCGCTGCGCAGTGAGACGCCCTCGGTGCAGTTGGCCGGTGTCGGCTGGGTGCCCACCGATCCCGATGCCGGCGGCCAGCCGGTCTACTTCGGTGACCTCGTCGTTCGGCCGGATCACCCGGCCGTCTCACTCGCCGACCTGCGCGGCTGCCGGATCGGCTGCAACGACGTCGTCAGCCTGAGCGGCTACTACGCCCTGCGCCACGCCATCACCGAGGGCGGCGACGACCCGGCGACGTTCGCCGAGCTCGTGTTCACCGGAGGCCATCACGCGTCGCTCGACGCGCTGGTGCAGGGCGAGCTCGATGCCGCCGTCGTCGATTCGGTCGTGCGTACCGGCCGGGCCCGTCACGACGCCGGCGTCGACGCGTTGCGCGTCGTCGATCGGCTCGGCCCCTGGCCCGTCCAGCCGCTCGTCGCTCGTGCCGGCCTCGATCCCTCGACTGTCGCCGAGGTGCAGGCGGCCGTCCTGGCGCTGAACGACGATCCGGTCGTGCGGGCGATCCTCGCCGACGCTGCGCTCGACCGTTTCGTCGCCACCACCCCCGACCACTACGCCCCGGTCCACGCCGCCTTCGCCCCGGTCTGTTGACCTCATCCGACCGGCGGTTCTGCCTGTGGCAGAAGGGGGTGGCGCGGTCGTCGGCGCGGGTGAGGCTGGCGGCATGACGATCACCGCTGCCCGAACGGTCTCGGATCGGTTGCTCGACGCCCGCATCGTGATGCTGGCCGACGAGGTGTCCGACGAGTCCGCCCACCGACTCGTCTCCGAGCTGCTGGCGCTCTCGGCCGACGACCCACAGTCCGACATCTGTCTGTTCATCAACAGTCCGGGTGGCTCGGTGCTGGCCGGCCTCGCCGTGTACGACGTGATGCAGCTCATCCCGAACGACGTCGTCACCGTCGCCACGGGCCTCGCCGCATCGATGGGACAGGTGCTCCTCTGCGCCGGCTCGGCCGGCAAGCGGTTCGCGCTGCCCAACGCCCAGGTCCTCATGCACGAGGGCTCCGCCGGCATCGGCGGGTCGGCCGCCGACGTCGCGATCCAGGCCGACAACCTGGTCGCCACCGTCGACCGGATGCGATCGATCATCGCCCGGCACACCGGCCGCCCGATCGACGAGGTCGCCCGCGACGTCGGGCGCGACCGCTGGTTCGATGCCGAACAGGCTCGTGACTACGGCTTCGTCGACGAGGTCGTCGCCTCGCTCGACCAGGTGCTGCCGCAGCGCCAGATCCGCCGCATCGGGCTCGCGGCCGGCGGTGCGGCGTGAGCAGCTACACGATTCCCACGGTCATCGAGACGACGGCGAAGGGGGAGCGGGTCACCGACATCTACTCACGCCTGCTCGGCGACCGCATCATCTTCGTCGGGACCCCGATCGACGACGGGGTCGCCAACGTCGTCGTCGCCCAGCTCCTCCACCTCGCCGCCGCGGCGCCCGAACGCGACATCCAGCTCTACATCAACAGCCCCGGCGGCTCGTTCACCGCGATGATGGCGATCTACGACACGATCCAGTTCGTGCCGTCGGACGTCGCCA
>JBPEWX010000527.1:0-1558 GCA_052032235.1 Ilumatobacter sp.
CCGGCGCCGTCGATGATCCGCCCGAAGATGCGCGGTTCCAGCGATCCGTCGGTTTCGGCCCAGACCACCAGGTATTCGTCGTCGGTCGCGTTGTAGGCGATGGCGGTTCGGCTCGGCGCGCTGGCGAACTGTGAGATCTGGAAGTCGTCGGGGCCGAGTTCGGCGGCGCCCGTCGGCGCGGCGCCGGAGAGGGCGACCGTCGTGCCGGCGACCATGGCGAGCGCTGTCGCCGTTCGGAGCAGTGTGCGTCGTTTCATGGTGGCTCGATTCAGTTCCGCGACGGGAACAATCCCTGGAGGGCGATGATGTAGTTGAGGGCCAGGAACGGCTGCATGTTCTGGTGCGCCTGGCCGCCGCCGAAGCTGGAGACGCTCGACGGGTGCATCGCACCGTCGGCGGTGGCGGCGAACCCGTTCACGCCGCCATCGGCCCACGCTGCGTTGGTGGGCGTGTCGGTCTGGGCCTGGCTCGAGGTGGCCGTCGCCGCGTGGGTGTGGTTCGGGATCTCGGCGGCGGTGAGGGTGTGCGTCTCCTCGCCCGACTTCTCACCGAGCAATCGTGGTGTCAGCCCGTTGCCCGTTCCGGCGTGGATCGGAGCGCGCCCACGCATGTCGGGCAGGGCGAACGTCGTCCGACCGTCGCCGCCGTAGGTGGTGCCGAGCAGCGAGTACAGCGACTGGTTCTGGTTGATCGGCAGGATCTGCCCGTCGCACAACGCCCAGCCCCGAGGAGCGAAGTTGCCGGCGAAGATCTTGATCTCGGCGAGAAAGGGTTCGGCCATGATGACTCCTCAGCTACGCGACGGGTAGAGCCCGACGAGGGCGATGATGAAGTTGACGGCGATGAACGGCTGCATGTTGTTGTGCGGCTGGTTGCCACCGACCGGGGTGAGCGCATCGGCCGCCAACTGCTGTCCGGTCGTGATGGTCGCCTGCGGTCGGTACTGCGGCTCCTCCGACAGTCCGGGCACGGCGCCGATCGGCGACGCAGCGTTGTTGTCGTCACCGGTCGATTGCACGACGTGCGCGTGCTGGGGGATCTGCGCCTCGCTCAAGGCCACCGTCTCGACGCCGGTGCGTTGCCCGAGTGTTCGAGCCGTCAGACCGGGTCCGCGGCCGGGGTGCATCGCGGCCCGCCCTCGGAGGTCGGGCAACGCGACCGTGGTGCGGCCGTCGCCGCCGTAGGTGGTGCCGATCAGCGAGAACAGGGCCGTGTTCTGCGCGATCGGCAGGAGCTGCCCGTCGCAGAACGCCCAGCCGCGCGGTGCGAAGTTGCCGGAGAAGATGCGGATCTCCGCGATGAAGGGTTCGGACATGGCGGCCTCAGTTCCTACTCGGGTAGATGCCGAACAGAGCGATGATGTAGTTGACGCACAGCGCCGGTGCCAGGTTGGTGTGCGATCGGCTGCCGCCGACGTCGTTCGTCGTCTCCATCGGGACAGCACCGGGGATGCCGGCATCGACGTTCTGGTAGCGGGCGGTGAGCGGAACCGCCGCCGGGTAGTTGCCGACCGGGCTGGTCGACGTGCCACCCTGGCTCGACGCCCTGACCGGGTGGG
>JBPEWX010000528.1:0-5287 GCA_052032235.1 Ilumatobacter sp.
CGGGGCGACCTGCCGTGCCATCGCGGCGCCCCCGACAAGACGCCGGAGCGACGACTCGCCACGCTCGAGGCGGCCGGCGAACTCGACATCGCGTTCACCACCGGGATCCTGGTGGGCATCGGCGAGACACGCGACGACCGGATCGCAGCGCTCGAGGCGATCGCCGCGTCGCACCGCCGCCACGGACACGTCCAGGAGGTGATCGTGCAGAACTTCCTCCCCAAGCCGGGCACGGCGATGCGCCACGAGGCGCCGTGTCCGCCGGAGGAGTTCCTCTGGTCGATCGCCACGGCTCGCGAGATCCTGCCGCCCGACATCCACCTACAGGCCCCGCCCAACCTGTCGGACGACTTCGGCGTGCTCGTCGACGCGGGCATCGACGACTGGGGCGGCGTGTCGCCCGTGACCGCCGACCACGTCAACCCCGAACGCCCGTGGCCGGCCCTCGACCGGCTGCGCGAGGTGACCGAGGCACACGGCCACACCGTGGCACCACGCCTGACGATCCATCCCGAGTTCGCGCTCGCCCCCGACCGATGGCTGCACGACGACCTCCGGTTCGCCGTCCTCGACCGCAGCGATGCCGAAGGACTCGCCCGCGACGACGCCGGTTCGTTCTGGCCCGAGCGGGTCTCGGCGGCCGACGTCGTGAACGACGGTGCCGAGGTCGTCCTCGTCGGCAAGCGGTCGACCGCCTGGTACGCCGGTGCCACCAACGACCCGATCACGCTCGTCCCGGGTCCGTCGGCCGCCTCACCCTCGTCACGGGTCGGCGCTGCACTCGCACGCGCCGAGTCGGGCGAGCAACTCGGCGTCGACGACCTCGTCGGTTTGTTCGGCGCCCGGGGCCCCGAGGTGGGTGCCGTTGCCGAGTACGCCGACCACCTCCGGCGGGAGGCCGTCGGCGACACGGTCACGTGGGTCCACAACCGCAACATCAACTACACGAACGTCTGCACGTTCAAGTGCCGCTTCTGCGGGTTCTCGAAGGGACCACTGTCGCTCAACCTGCGCGGCACGCCGTACCTCCTGACGCTCGACGACATCGCCGAGCGCGCCGCCGAAGCCGAACGGCTCGGGGCGACCGAGGTGACCTTGCAAGGCGGCATCCACCCCGACTTCGACGGCGACTACTACATCGACGTCACCCGCGCGGTCCGCGAAGCGGCACCGACGATCCACGTCCACGGGTTCACGGCACTGGAGGTCACCGAAGGCGCCCGTCGGCTCGGGCAGGACCTCCACACCTACCTCGGTCGGCTGAAGGAGGCGGGCCTGTCGTCGCTGCCCGGCACTGCTGCGGAGATCCTCGACGACCCCGTCCGGGAGATCCTGTGCCCCGACAAGATCACCACCGACGAATGGCTCGACTGCCATGCCGCCGCGCACGACATCGGGCTGCATTCGAACGTGACGATGATGTTCGGTGCGGTCGAGCAGCCGATCTCGTGGGCCCGCCACATCGTGCGCACCCGCGAACTCCAGTCGGTCACCGGCGGGTTCACCGAGTTCGTCGGCCTGCCGTTCGTCCACATGGCGTCACCGATCTACCTGCAGCGACGAGCGCGCCGCGGACCGACCTTCCGCGAGACACTGCTCCTCCACGCCGTGGCTCGCATCGCCTATCGCGGCCTGATCGACAACATCCAACTGTCGTGGGTGAAGATCGGCGAGGTCGGTGCACGCCAGATGCTCCGGGCCGGGTGCAACGACCTCGGGGGCACCCTCATGGACGAAAACATCTCGCGCGCCGCCGGCGCCGCGCACGGCCAGGCGATGACCGAGCAGCGATTCCGCGACCTCGTCGAGCCGCTCGGCCGCACGATCACGCAGCGAACGACGGGCTACGGGCGCGTCGACGGCGTGGATCACGCCGCGGTTCGAGCACCGGCAGCCGGCTGAATCCATCGCTGGAACAGGGGGCCCATCGGCGACACAGATCGGGGCGCGCGCCGCTGAGGTTGGCGTGAACGTTCCATATCGACCATCATTGGTCGACCCTGTTCCAGGGTGAACCAGTCCGAACGCCTCAGGAGGCTCGAACTCAGTGACTTCCGTCCCGTATCTTGCCGCGCTCTCGGCCCTTCTGGGCCTCGGGCTCGCGGTGTACTACTACAAGCTCGTCGAGAAGGCGCCAGCGGGCAACGACCGCATGGTCTTCTTGATGACCGAGATCCAGAAGGGCGCTCGGGCCTTCTTGCAGAAGGAATACCAGTGGGTCGCCGGCTTCGCCGTCGTGCTCGCCGTACTCCTCGCCGTCGTCATCGCACCGCTCGCCGCGGTCAGCTACCTGCTCGGCGCCGTGCTCTCGGCCGCCGCCGGGTACGCCGGCATGACGGTCGCCACCATGGCGAACGCCCGCACGACCGAAGCGGCCAAGTCGGGCCCGTCCGAAGCCCTGCCCGTCGCGTTCCGCGGCGGCGCCGTCATGGGCTTCTCGGTCGCCGGCCTCGGTCTCCTCGGCCTGATGTTCACCTACCTGCTGTTCGTCGAGTGGCTCGCCGTCGACGACGCGTTCGAGATCCTCACCGCCTACGGCCTCGGTGGCTCGACCATCGCACTGTTCTCCCGTGTCGGTGGCGGCATCTACACCAAGGCCGCCGACGTCGGCGCCGACCTCGTCGGCAAGGTCGAGGCGGGCATCCCCGAGGACGACCCGCGCAACCCGGCCACGATCGCCGACAACGTCGGCGACAACGTCGGCGACGTCGCCGGCATGGGTGCCGACTTGTTCGAGTCGTACGTCGGCTCGATCATCGCCCCGATCTCGCTCGTCGCGTTCTTCCTCGGCCTGACCGCCGACGACGCCAGCGCCGACGGCGTCCTGCCGCTGCTGGTCTTCCCGATGGCGATCGCCTTCGTCGGCATGATCGCCTCGATCATCGGCTCGTTCCTCGTCAAGGGTGGCGACTCGACCGACAGCCACGCGCTCAGCCGTGCGCTCCACATGGGCACCAACGTCGCCATGGGCATCACCGTCGTCGCCACGATCGGCGTCGCCTACTGGCTGTTCAGCGGTGACGAGTTCGACCAGCCGATCGGCCTCGCGATCTCGGTCATCGGCGGCCTCATCGTCGGTTGGGCACTCGGCAAGACCGCCGAGTACTACACGAGCGACCACTACGGCCCCGTCAAGAAGATCGCCGCCCAGTCCGAGACCGGCCCGGCCACGACCGTGCTGTCGGGTGTCAGCACCGGCATGGTGTCGGTCGCCGCCTCGGTCGGCCTGATCCTCGCCGGTGTCGGCATCGCCTACTGGGGCGGCCAGCTCGCATTCGTCGACGAACTCGACGACTTCGGCGGCATCTACGGCATCGCGGTGGCCGCCATCGGCATGCTCGCCACGACCGGTGTGGTCGTGTCGGTCGACGCGTACGGCCCGATCGCCGACAACGCCGGCGGCATCGCCGAGATGGCCGAGCTCGATCCGAGCGTCCGCGACGTCACCGACGCGCTCGACAGCCTCGGCAACACCACCGCCGCCGTCGCCAAGGGCTTCGCCGTCGGTTCGGCTGCGCTCACGGCGCTCGCCCTGTTCAAGAGCTTCGAGTTCGCGCTCGCCGCCGAGGGCGCCGACCTGAACCTCAACATCGGCCAGGTGGAGACCTTCATCGGTCTGTTCATCGGTGCCGGCCTGCCCTTCCTCTTCGCCGCCCTCACGATCGACGCCGTCGGTCGTGCGGCCAACCAGATGATCGAGGAAGTGCGTCGGCAGTTCCGCGAGATCCCGGGCCTGCGCGAAGGCAAGGAAGGGGCCATCCCCGACTCCGCTCGTTGCGTGGCCATCTCGACCGAGGCGTCGCTCAAGGAGATGGTGATCCCGGGTTCGCTGGCGGTCGTCGTGCCGCTGGTCGTCGGGTTCATCAACACCGACGCCCTCGGCGGTCTGCTCGCCGGTGCGCTCGTCACGGGCTTCGCGCTCGCCATCTTCATGGCGAACTCGGGCGGCGCCTGGGACAACGCCAAGAAGTACATCGAGGCCGGCCACCACGGCGGCAAGGGCTCCGACCCGCACAAGGCCGCCGTCGTCGGCGACACCGTGGGCGACCCGTTCAAGGACACGTCGGGTCCGGCGATGAACATCCTCCTCAAGGTGATGACCATCGTCTCGCTCGTCTTCGCCTCCGCCTTCGTGTGATCGACACCTGATCACCGCTCGATCCTGACGGGGTCGGGTCCGGTCCTTCGGGACGGGACCCGACCCCGTCGTCGTTGTCGCCACCGCCGGCCGCGCCGACGACGCCGACCGCGTCCCGTACAGTCGGGTCCGTGTTCAGCGACGACGAGCTCCCGGTCCTGCCGGGCCGGCTTCGACGTCTCGCCGAGGAACTGGTCGACGAAGGCGTCGACGTACTCGAGGGAGCGCACGACCCGGTCGCCACGCTGGTCGAGCTCGCCTACGCCCTCCGTCCGCAGCGGTTCGAGGGTCGCACGCCGACGTACGGCGTCCTGTTGCCGCCGCCCGGATCGGTGCTCGGCCCGGGGGGCCTTGCCGACTCAGGGGTCGAACTGATCGCCCTGGACGAGCTCGACGTGCAGTTCGCCCGCCGCTTCGCCGACGGGGTGACGACCTTCGCCGTCCGCGAGGACGACCGGATCACCCACATCGCCTGCTTCGACCGGAACCTCGCCGACGAGTACGACCTCGTCGGGCTCCAGACGTCGATCGGCGGTGTCGTCATCCAGCGTCACCCGAACGGTCAGGTGCGGGTGTTCAGCCCGACCGGAGTCGTGCGGTGGGACGGGGTCGCCTGGCACCGCGATCCGCCACTGGCGGCCTGGGTGCGCCGACTCGGCGAGTTGGCGCCCGACCTCCCGGTGGAGGGCTTGCGACCGCTGCTGCGCTTCGCCGTCCACGAGCTCGCATCGCGCCGTATCGGAGCGACCTTGATCTGGCGGCCGACGAACCAGAGCGTGCCGAAGCACCGGCACGAACCCCTCGTCCACAATGCACCGGCGCTGCGACTCGACCGGGTCGGTGAAGCGGCCGCCCTCGCACAGGCGCTGTCGCAGACCGACGGTGCCGCCGTGTTCGACCGCGAGACGACGCTGGTCGGCCTCGGCATCCGGCTGGCGCCTTCCACCGACGCCGACCGGACCATCGGACCGATGCGCGGGATGCGTCACACGTCGGCACTCCGGTACAGCCACGACGACCCGGCCGCGATCGTCGTCGTCGTGTCGGAGTCGGGCACCGTCACGATCATGTACTGCGGGCAGGCGTACGCGACGATCGAGCGCGGCGACGAACGAATCGGCTGATCCACGGACGAGCGACGGCCCGGAC
>JBPEWX010000529.1:0-4510 GCA_052032235.1 Ilumatobacter sp.
ATCAACCGTGGTGGTCGGCGCGCTTGCCGTCGTCGGCGGCGAAGTGACAGGCGACGTGGTAGCGGGTGCCGTCGTCGGCGGCGTGGTGACCGGTGCCGTCGTCGGCGGCGAAGTGACCGGCGGCGTCGTGACCTGGGTCGTGGTGACCGGCGTCGTCGACACCGATGCGACCGTCGTGGGCGACGGCGACGTCACGGGCGCGCTGTCGCCGGCGTCGTCGGAACCACACGATGCGAACAGAACGAGCGACAGGGCCACGACGGGAGCGCTCCGACGCCACGTCACCCATCGGCGGACGTGCGCGAACGCGGCATCATCGCCGATTGCACGGCGGATGGTGGACATCGGGTGTGTCTCCTCTGGGCTCGGCCGCGACCCGATGTCGCGAGCCACCACATTCAACACGATCCATCGGCGCTGCGCCGGTCATCCGCGGCGTCCTGTCGAGGCGGACGCGTCCGCTACTCACGGTCAGGGGGCGAGGGTGCGGAGCAGCGCCGTGAGACGGTCGTCGGAGGCGCGTTCGATGGCGGCGGGCCAGTCGAGCCATTCGATCTCCTGGCTCTCGCCTTCGGGCGGGTTCGGGTCGGCATCGCCACCGTCGACCACGTAGCGCAGGTCGAGGTGGGTGTGCCCCCGCCCACCGGGGTGCACGTCGACGTGGACGAGGTGCGGCACACCGACCCATCCGTCACGATCGTCGACGTCGGTGAACGACACGGCGAGACCCGTCTCCTCCTCCGCCTCGCGCAACGCCGCCTCCCACGGCGACTCACCCGGATCGATGTGACCACCGGGCTGGAGCCAGAGTCCGAGCCGCTTGTGCTTCAGCAGCAGCACGCCACGCGGACCGACCACGATCGCCGAGCCGGTCACGTGCACCGGGTCGAGTTCCTGGTCGAGCGGGTCGGTCAGGCGATCGAACTCGGAGAGCGTTCGTTCGATCGAGCGGGCCTCGTCGTCGTCGATCGGGTCACGTTCCGTGACGGTTCGGCGGACGAGTTCGAGCAGGTCGTGACGCACGTCTTCACGGTATCCAGAAGGAATTTCGTCAAGGCGCTTGAGTTCCCGGAATCGCCGACCGATACAGCAATCAAGCCGATCTTCCCCGCCTCGGCCAGAGAACGAATCATGGAACCACACGACCAGTTTGCACCCCGAGTGTTGCTCGCCATCGACGATCTCCGTCTGCGACGCACCAACGAAGCCGGCCTTCGCAGCGCCGGGTTCGCCGTCAGCGCGCCGAGCGACGCCGACGCCGTGCAGATCCTGGCCGAATCCTTCTCCCCCGACGTGCTGGTGATCGACACCGACATGGAGGGGCCCGACCACAAGCCGCTCTACCAGCGTCTTCGCGACGACACCGACAGTTATCTGCTGTGCATCGATGCCGCCGGCCGCGACCGGGCCCGCGTCGAGCTGCTCCGCTTCGGCGCCGACGACGCGGTCTCGGTACCCGTCACCCCCGACGAGATCGTCGCACGGTGCCATGCCCTCATGCGTCGGCCCCGTGAGATCCGCCGCGCCGAATGGGACGGGCCGCAGCAGAGTGTGATCACGCTCGGCCCGCTGGTGGTCGACACCGGCCGCCACGAGATCCGTCTCGGCGACGAGGAGGTCCAGGCGACCCGCATCGAGTTCTCACTGCTCGAGCACCTGTGCCGTCGGCCGACCGAGGTGGCGTCACGATCCGAGCTGCTCGAGTCGGTGTGGGGACCGAACTGGGTCGGCGACACCCATGTGGTCGACGTCCACCTGTCGAACCTGCGACGCAAGCTCGACAAGGCCGACGACTCGCTCCGTGTGGTCCACACGGTTCGCGGGGTCGGCTTCCGGATCAGCAACGAGATCCTCGACGCCGCCGAAGCCCAGGTCACGAGTGGCGTACCGGTGACGACCCGGGACGAGCCGGAGCACGACGAACGCGAGCCCGAGCCCGCCTCGTCGATCGCCACCGGCACCATCCTCGGCTGAACGCCCCGCCGACCGGCCCGGTCACCCGTACGTCGCCAACAGCACCCATCGCTGCTGTTCGAGCGCGACGAGGTGCGCCACCCCCTGTTCGGTGACGAGTTGGAATCGCGCCAGCCGACGCGCCCGATCGGACCACCATCGCTGCTCGACCGGCCAGGGCCCGACCCACGCCCGCACGGCGTGGCGAGCGTGTCCGGCGACGAGCACGGCAGGTGCCTCGCTCACGTCACCACGACCCGACACCCGCACCGGCGCTCCGCTCGCTCCGGCGACGACGACCTCGACCGGCTCGGCGTACACGACGGTCGGTGACGGCGCCGGAAGGGCGCCCGGCCACGGACCACCCGACGGCCGTGCTCGTTCGGCCAGCTCCTCGACGTCGATCGACGAGGCGGGTTCCCACCGGTAGCGCTCGTCGGGCAGCCGTCCGCCGTTCCACACCGGCACGCGCACCTGGTCGTCACCGGCGAGGCCGGTGAGGCGGACCACGGCGCGGCCGGCGTCGAGGTCGGCCTGCGACCGTTCGCCCCACAACCGCGACTGGACCCCGTCGTCACTGCGGACCTCGTCGGGGATCAGGCGGACGAACACGATGCCGCCGGTGATGGCGCCGGGTTGCGACACCCACCCGTCGAGCTGCCACCGGACGCGCTCGACCATCGACGTCGCCGACATCCCCCGGTCGCGGTACCAGGCCCGCTCGGACCGCTCCCCGTGTTCGGACTCGGCGACCACGACGAGTCGGGTGCACACCCGACCGTCGGCGGCCAACGCACCGGCCAGCTGGTCGGCCAGCCGCTTGGCGACGAAGACGACCGTGTCGAGTTGGTGGATCGGGTCGTCGAAGGGATGCTCGGCCCACCATTCGGGTGGCGGGTCGGTCGTGGCGAGGGCCCGGTCGTCGGCACCACTGGCGACCCGGTGGGCGCGGCGGCCCTCGTCACCGAAGCGGGCGAACACGTCGCCGGGGTCGAGTTCGGCGACGTGCCCGAGGGTGCGGAGCCCCATCCGCACGAACAGGTCGACGAGGTCGGGGGTGATCTCGCCGAGGCCGGCGAGCCACGACACGGGCAATCGGGCGACGAACTCGGGGCCGGCACCCGGCTCGACGACGACGGTCCGCTCGGCGCGCCGCGACGCGACACGGGCAGCGATCGTGGCGGCCGAACGCCCGTCGGCGATCCCGACGGCGACCGGGGCGATCGGGCCGACCCGTTCGACGAGCTGATCGGCGAGTGAGCGGTCACCGCCGAAGTAGCGCGACGGGCCGCGGGCGGCGACGGCGATCAGGCCGGGTTCGACGATCTCGAGCCGAGGCGCCATGTCGGCGACCACTCGGACGACCGGCTCGAACTCGCGTGCGTCACGATCGGGGTCGTGCTCGAACAGGTCGAGTTCTGAGCAGATCGACTGGGCCTGCCGGCGGCGGTGACCGACCTGCACCCCGACCTCGCGGGCCGGTGGGTTGGCGGCGACGACCCGGTTGGCGTGCAGCACCACCGACGGCCGCTCGGGGTCGGCGTGCGCGGCGACGACCGGCCAATCGGGGCACCAGACGGCGACCATCCGGGTCGGCACCGTCCGGGTCGACGCGGCGGCCATGACGTCAACTCGCTCGGTGGAGATCGACCGTGTCGTGACGATCGACGTCGTCGCGGCGGTCGACCGGGTGCACGCCGGTCTGCACCACGTCGACCCGACCGTCGGGACCGGGCAACCAGCAGTCGATCGTGATCGGCCGGGGGACGCGACGCCCGGCCGAGCCGATCGTGACCCGGCGTGCCATGAGCCTGCCGCTCCCCTGCTCGATGCCGATCCAGGCGACCTCGTCGGTCGACAGGTCGATGTCGGCCCCGATCGACGGTGTGTGTTCACCGACCGGGGGGACGGCGAGCAGGACGCCACCGCGCGCCTGCAGACGCTGTCGGAGTTTGCGCATCTGGCGATCGGCGCCACGCGGCGGGCAGGTGAGCAGCAGCTCGAACCCGTCGGCCGCAGCGGCGAGCCGTTCCGCCCATTCGACCGGCCCCGATGCCGGGATCTGCACGATGCGCTCGGGCGCGATCCCGTGTTCGATCGCCGCTTCGACACCGAAGCCGTCGACCCCGACCACTGCCAACCAGGCACCGTCGGCGACACCGCGGGCGGCGGTGGCGATGGCGAGCGATCGGGCCGCCACCCCCGCGAACGACACGACGTGGCCGCGACGGAGGCCGGCGTCGGGGAACAGGGGCGTCAGCGCCGGTTCGACCGCGATCGCACGGTCGCGGACCGGGACCATGTCGGAGGTCCGGATGACGGAGGGGAGGCTGGTTGCCACCCGGACAGATTATCGAACAGGTGTTCGCTTGTCGACTCGCTGTCGACCGATGTGAAGCCCTGATGTGTCGACCCGACGATCGGGTCGAGGGCGATCAGCCCTGCTTCGCCTTCCAGCGTTCGCGGGCGGCGCGGCTGCGCTCGAGCAGGTGTGCCGGGACGCGCTTGGCGGCTTCGGACAACTCGGCGTCGCCCTCGCCGCCGCCACCCGACGATT
>JBPEWX010000053.1:0-5784 GCA_052032235.1 Ilumatobacter sp.
GGGACTGGCGTCGTCGACGACGAGGATGCGGGCATCGGGAAGCGCCGCTCGTACCCCTCGAAGCACCGCCTCGATGTTGCCCGCCTCCTGGTAGGTGGGGATGACCACCGTCACTCGCACGGGGCCGAACACTATCGGCCACCCCCCGACGGGGTCGGTAGCCTCGGGAGCGTGAGCGAATCTCGACCCCTCTCCGCGATTCCACCGGTGGCCGCCCGGGCGATCGCGTTCGTCACGATCCTGCTCGGCGGGCTGGCCGGCGGCCTGATCGGGTACGCGCTCGTCGATCTCCAGACGAGCGGCGACAACACCGTCGCCAAGGGCTTCGGACTGCTCGTCGGCGCCGTCCTGTGCGCCGCCGGACTCGCCATCGTCGCGGTGTTGGCGTTGCGGGCGATGGGTGAATGGCGCGAGATCAACGACCGCGAGCGCGCCGGACACGCTCCCCGATGAGCGTCACCGACGACGAACGTCGCGAGCTCCGCGAGCTCGCGGAGCGTCTCGCTCGCGAGGCCGGGGCCATCGCGCTCGACGGACGCCGCAACGCCGGTCGGTCGTTCGGCGGCGACACCAAGTCGACGAGCACCGACCTGGTCACCGAGTTCGACCGGGCGGCCGAGGCACACATCGTCGGCGAACTCCGTCGAGTCCGGCCCGACGACGCGATCGTCGGCGAGGAAGGGACCGACGACGAGGGCACGTCGGGCTTCGCCTGGCACGTCGACCCGATCGACGGGACGACCAACTACGTCTACGACCATCAGGCCTGGTCGTGCTCGGTCGCCGTTGCCCACGGCGACGAGATGATCGCCGGCGCCGTTGCCGTGCCGCCGGTCGACGAACTGTTCAGTGCCCACCTCGGTGGCGGCGCCACGCTCAACGGCGTTGCCGTTCGCGCCAGCGACCGCAGCGACGTATCGCTCGCCCTGGTCGGGACCGGGTTCGCCTACGACGCACACATCCGCCGCACCCAGGCGGCGATCGTCGCCCGGCTCATCGGCGAGGTCCGCGACATCCGACGGCTCGGCTCGGCGGCCTACGACCTGTGCATGGTGGCGTGCGGACGACTCGACGTGTACTACGAGCGTCACCTCAACTCGTGGGACGCCGCCGCCGGCGAACTGATCGCACGTGAAGCCGGTGCGATCACCAGCGACACGAGCGGTGCCCGAGCACGCCCCGACGACACCGTCGCCGCCGCGCCCGGCGTCCACGACGCTTTTCTGGCCGTGTTGCAGCGGTCGATCGACGCCTCACCAGGCACTTCCTGACGTATTGCCCGCCGAACGCGTGCGTTTTGCGGCATCATGGAGGCCGTGGGTACCCGCATCCTCGCCGTGGAAGACGACGAACGCATCCGTTCGGCGGTCAAACTCGCACTCGAAGACGAGGGCTGGACGGTCGACGAGGCCGAGAGCGGCGAGGTCGCGATCGAGCTGTTCAACCAGGTCGTCCCCGACGTCGTGTTGATCGACATCATGCTCCCCGGCATCGACGGATTCGAGCTGTGCCGAACGATCCGGCGCACGAGCGATGTGCCCGTCGTGATGGTCACCGCCCGCAACGACACCCACGACATCGTCGCCGGCCTCGAAGCCGGCGCCGACGACTATCTCACCAAGCCGTTCCAGGCCAAGGAGCTGTCGGCTCGCATCCGGGCTCTGCTCCGCCGTGTCCGCCCGTCCGGGCCGTCGCACGCCCGCCTCGTGTTCGGCGACCTCGAACTGGTGCCCGAAGAAGGCAAGGTCCTGAAAGACGGCGACGAGGTCCACCTCACCAAGACCGAGTTCCGACTGCTCTGCGAGCTGGCCGAGAACCCCGGCAAGGTGTTCAGCCGCGAGGCCCTGCTCGACAAGGTGTGGGGCTACGACTACTTCGGTGACGGCCGCCTCGTCGACGTGCACGTCCGCCGTCTCCGCACCAAGGTCGAGAACGATCCCGCCAACCCCCGCCACGTCGTGACGGTGCGCGGCCTCGGCTACCGCCTCCAGACCTGAGCGGCGCGGTGGGCGCCTCGTTCGAGTTGACGCCGTGAGCACGATCACCAGCGCCCCACCGGCGACGATCGGCTCGCTGCAGGACGGTCCGGCGCCGCCCGCCCGCGGCGGCTGGGGCCTCCGTCGCCGCATCCTGCTCACGTTCTCGTTCGGCGCGCTCGGCCTGTCGGTGCTGCTGGCGTTCCTCACGTACGGCTTCGCACGGACGTCGGTCGTCCAACAGCACGACACGGCATCGCGTGACGCCGCCCGGCTCCACGCCATCCAGACCCAGCAGGCGCTGCGAGCGGGTCCGCCCAACTCGGCGCAGGCGCTCGAGGCGCTGGAGAGCATCGGGGTCGACCGTCCGCTCATCTGGTACAACGACGACTGGCGCGAGGGCGAGACGTTCTACGACGAGACCGAAGTGCCGGACGACCTGAGCGTCCGTGTCATCGACGACGGTGTCGCGTCCCGCAAGATCGTCGACGTGCGCGGCGAACCGAACCTGCTGGTCGGCTACCCACTCGACGACGGCGAATCGGCGTACTTCGAGTTCTTCAGCCTCGGCGAGGTCGAAGAGACGCTGCAGTCGGTCCGTCTGTCGCTGCTGCTCGGCACCTTGATCACGACGGCGCTCGGCATCGCGCTCGGGTCGTTCGCCGCCCGGCGTGCGGTCCGACCGGTCGGGGTGGCCGCACAGGCCGCGAAGGCGATCGCCGGCGGACGCCTCGACACCCGGCTCGAGCCGACCGAAGACCCCGACCTCAGCGTGCTGGCCAACTCGTTCAACGACATGGCGAACTCGCTGCAGACACGAATCGAGCGCGATGCACGGTTCGCATCCGACGTCAGCCACGAACTCCGCTCACCGCTCATGACGCTGTCGGCGTCGGTCGAGGTGATGGACGCCCGCCGCGACGAGATGCCCGAGCGGGCCCAGGCGGCGCTCGACCTGTTGAAGAGCGACGTGATCCGGTTCCAGGGTCTCGTCGAGGACCTGCTCGAGATCAGCCGCTTCGACGCCGGCGCCGTGCGGCTGCACATGGAAGAGTTGCTCGTCGCCGAGTTCGTGCGGGCCGCCGTCTCGGTCAGCAGCCTCCCCGACACCTCGGTCGCGGTCAGCGAACGTGCCGAGATGCTGCTGATCAACGGCGATCGGCGGCGGCTCGCTCGAGTCGTCGCGAACCTGATCGACAACGCTCGGGTGCACGGAGGCGGCGAACCCGAGGTCACGATCACCGAGGTCACCCCCGACGGTGACGCCCCGGTCACCCTCGTCCGGATCGCCGTCGAAGACCACGGCGCCGGCGTCCCCGAGCACGAACGCGACCTCGTGTTCGAACGGTTCGCACGCGGCGGCGTCGCCGGACGGCGCGCGTCGAACGACGGTGCCGGCCTCGGTCTGTCACTGGTCGACGAACATGTCCGCATGCACGGTGGCAAGGTGTGGGTGACCGACCGTCTCGACGGCGAACCGGGTGCCCGGTTCGTGATCGAGCTGCCGGCAGAGGAACTCGACGAATGACCCGCATCCGACTCGCCTTCGTGGCGGCCGCCCTGGTGCTGACTGCCTCCTGCGGCGTGCAACCCGACGCGTCGCCGCGCGATCTCCCCGACGCCGAACAGGGCCTCGAGACGCCCGACGAGTCGTCGGGCGACATCGCCGCCGGCGCCGACCGCATCTACCTGATCGGACCCGGTGACGACCGGCTGCTCCGGTCGGTCCAACGCGAAGCCGACTCGGCGAGCGACCTGGTGCGCACCCTGCTCCGTGGCCCGAACGACGACGAGATCGAAGCCCAGTTCACGACCGCGATCCCATCGACGACCCAACTCAACGACGCCACGATCCAGGGGCAGAACCTCACCGTCGACCTGACACCCGACATCATCGAGCTCGACACACAGAGTCTGGTCCGGGCGATCGCCCAGATCGTCTACACGGCGACCGAACTCGACGGCATCGAGACGGTGCAGATCGAGATCGACAACGAGCGGTTGTCGGCGCCGACGCCGGGCGGCGACACCACCACCGCACCATTGCGCATCTACGACTACCCGGGTCTCATCCAGACGTCGCAACCGGCGTTCCCGGCCGGTGCGGTGAGCGGCAACGCCTGATCAGGCGAAGAAGATCTCGGCGACGTCTCGGTACAGCGCCGGATCGACGGGCCGGGTGCGACCGATCACGTCGACGAGCGGTGTCTCACCGATCTCGGCGCCGTGCAGTGCGACCATCGTGCCGAACGCCCCACGATGGACCGCGTCGATGGCCGCCACGCCGAAGCGGGTCGACAGCACTCGGTCGTAGGCCGTCGGCGTACCGCCACGCTGGACGTGGCCGAGCAGCACCGGTCGGGTCTCGAAACCGGTCCGCAGACCGATCTCGGAGGCGAGCAGGTTGCCGATCCCGCCGAGGCGGACGTGCCCGAAGCGGTCGATCTCACGCTCTCCGACGTCGAACGTGCCCTCTTTCGGGGTCGCACCCTCGGCCACCACGATGATCGAGGCGAATCGCCCGCGATTGTGGCGACGGATGATGCGTTCGCACACCTCGTCGATGTCGAACGGGTGCTCGGGGATGAGCACGGCCGTCGCACCGCCGGCGATGCCTGCCGTCGTCGCGATCCAGCCGCTGTGTCGGCCCATCACCTCGACGACCATCACGCGGTCGTGGCTCTCCGCGGTGGTGTGGAGCCGATCGATCGCGTCGGTGGCGATCTGGACCGCCGTGTTGAAGCCGAAGGTGACGTCGGTGCCTTCGATGTCGTTGTCGATCGTCTTCGGCACGCCGACGACGGGGATGCCGTGCTCGTTGTAGAGCTTGCACGCGACCGACAGCGAGCCGTTCCCGCCGATCACGATGAGCGCCTCGAGTCCGAGCTCGGCCATCGCGGTCTTGACGCGATCGACGCCGTCGGGATGATCGAACGGGCTGCCACGACGGGTCCCGAGCACGGTGCCGCCGCGGGGCAGCGACCCGCGCATCGTCTCGATGGTGAGCGGCGTCGTGCGGCGCTCCATGACGCCGTCCCAGGCGTCGACGAAACCGACGAGCTCGTCACCGAAGACGCGCTCGCCCTTGCGGGCGATGGCGCGCAACACCGCGTTCAGGCCCGGACAATCGCCTCCACCGGTCAACACTCCGACACGCACGGCCGTTGAGCCTACGCGTCCCGGGTGGGGCTGCAACCGCTCCCCGGCGGCAGACGGCGGGATCCCCGTCGTCCAGGGGTTTTCTGGCCGGTTTCTCGTCTCAGATGGTAGGAACGAGCCATGGCATGGGATTCGACCCGCCCGGTTCCGTGGCGACGGATGGTCAACGAGTGGCTGGTGTACGTCGCCATCATGTTCGTGCTGTTCCTGTTCGTGTTCGACAACTCGTCGCTGGTCGGCGTGGTGGCCGGGCTGCTGGTGAGCGGGCCGCTCTACCTCGCGTTCGGTTTCGTGCTGGCGAAGTTCGGCTACCGCCGCAAGTCGTTCAAGGAGCTCCGTGCCGAATCGGCAGCCAAGGCCACGTCGTCGAAGGGCGACGAGGCCCCGTCGGCGGGCCCGAAGCCGAAGCCGGCGCCCACCAGCCGGACCGGCGGCGGCGCGAGCCGACCCGGCGGCAAACGCAAGCGCCGCTGACGATCGAACGGGCGTCTGCCCGGACATGCGAACTACGGTGATCGGCCGTGAGTGATCGAGACGTGTGTGTCATCGCCATCGACGCCGGCACGACCGGGGTCCGCAGTCGAGCCGTGTTCCCCGACGGGCGGCCGGCCGTCGCGTCGTACCGGGAGTTCACCCAGCACTATCCGCA
>JBPEWX010000530.1:0-6930 GCA_052032235.1 Ilumatobacter sp.
CGACCGTGATGTCGTCGGGGACGACCGCGGGCGGCACACCCGCGACGACCCGGCGGGCCAGCGCCGCCCGGGCCACCCGAGGACCGAACCATGCCGCAGCGGCGAGGCGGAGGGCAGTCGACGTCGCGGTTCGTCTCATCCGACGAGATCGGCGACGATGCGGGCACCGGTCGCGACGAGCGGCAGACCCCCACCGGGATGCGTCGAACCGCCCACCAGGAACAGGCCGTCGACCGGCCCCACGTTCGCCGGGCGCCGGAACGCCGCGGTGCGACCGTTCGAGGACGTCCCGTAGATCGCGCCGCCCGGCGCTCGGTAACGGGCATCGAGGTCGGCCGGGAGCAGGGTGCGGGTGAAGTCGATCCGGTCGCGCAGGTCGATGCCGCGCTCGGCCACCCGGTTCAGCACGGCGGCCGACATGAGGGCCCGATCGATCCCCATCTCGGCCGGGACGTTCACGAGGAACACCCAGTTCTCGCCGTCGGTCGGCGCCATCGAGGCGTCGGTGACCGACGACACGCACGCGTAGACCGTCGGATCGGTGGCGAGCCTGCCTTTCGAGAGGTCGCCGAACTCCTGCTCGTCGTCGAGCGAGAAGAACACGTTGTGATGGGCGACGCCGTCGGTGCGCCCGCGTACCGCTGCGCACATCACGAACGCGCTCGACGACCGACCCATCTTCGTGATCCGCTTCCGCCGGCGCGAGTCGGGGAGCAGATCGGTGTAGAGGTGCTCGGCGTCGACGTCGCTGACCACGACCTCGGCCTGTTCACGACCGCCGTCGGCGAGGTCGACGCCGGAGACCCTCCCGCGCGCCGTGGTCACCCGCGCGACGTCGGTCCCGAGCCTGATGTCGACGCCGATGCGGCGAGCCGTCGTCGCCAACCGGTCGGCGAGTACGGCGATGCCCCCGTGGAGGTGCCAACACCCGTACTCCTGCTCGATGTGGAGGATGCACGCCAACGTGCCCGGAGCCTGATACGGCGAGGAGCCCGAATACGTGGCGTACCGGCCGACGAGTTGGTGCAGGCGAGGATCGTCGAAGTACGAGCGTGCCAGACGGTTGAGGGTCCGCTTCCCCTCGACCCGGTCGAGGTCGAGCAGGTTCTTCGACCGCTTGACCAGTGTCCACGGCGAGTCGACCGTCCCGGCGAGGAACGTGCGTTCCGCGACCTCCCAGATCTGCTGGACGTGGTACTCGAAATCCATCCAGGCATCGCCGTCGTCGGGGGCGAGCTCCTCGACCCGTTCGAGGAGTTGCTCGCGCTCGTCCGGCACGTCGAGCGACGACCCGTCGGGCCAGCGGTACCGGAACTGCGGGTCGAGCCGGGTCATCTCGACCTGCGCAGCGAGCGACGACCCGGTCAGTCGGAACACGTCGTCGAACAGGTGCGGCATCGTGAACAACGTCGGCCCGAGATCGAAGGTGTACCCGGCCTCGGTGAGTGCGCTGAGCTTGCCGCCGACCATCGGGTTGCGTTCGAGCACCGTCACGTCATGGCCTGCCGACTGCAGCCGGATCGCCGTGCACAAGCCGCCGACCCCGGCTCCGATCACCACCACCTTCATCGCGCCCGATCCTGTCATATCCGTGCCTCGGCCGTCCTCGACCGTGCGAGACTCGCGCATGGGGTACGACGCGAAGGCGAAGTTGCATCGGTATCTGCAGGTCGGACGCGAGGCGATGCTGTGGAAGCTCGACGGTTTGTCCGAGTACGACGTGCGTCGTCCTCTCACGACCACCGGCACGAATCTGCTGGGCCTCGTCAAGCACCTCGCCGGTGTCGAGTACGGCTACTTCGGTGACACGTTCGGTCGCCCGTACGACGATCAACTCCCATGGATGGGCGACGGCAGCGAGCCGAACGCCGACATGTACGCGGCGGTGGACGAGTCGCGCGACGACATCGTCGATCTGTATCGGCGCGCCAACACCCACGCCGATGCGACGATCGCAGCGCTCGATCTCGACGCCGAGGGTCACGTGCCGTGGTGGGGGGACGCGAACCCGGTCACGCTGCACTGGATCCTGATCCACATGGCGACCGAGACCCACCGCCACGCCGGACACGCCGACGTGGTTCGCGAGCTGATCGACGGCGCCGTCGGTTTCCGTCCCGAGGCGCTCAACCTTCCCGACGGCGGCGACGACTGGTGGGCGGGATACGTCGCCCGAGTCGAGGCGACGGCGCGAGCAGCGAGCGGGCGCTGACAGCGGCCGGACGGCCACGATCGGGCGTGAACGACCCTACGATTCAGGGGGTGACCACGACCGATGGTTCGTCCACGGGCCCGGACGATCGTGCCGACCCGTTCGAGGAGCCCTGGGTCGCACGCGCCATCCTCGACCAGCTCCCGGTGGCGCTCTGGCTGAAAGACCTCGACGGCCGCTACCTCGGCTGCAACCAGATGTTCGCGAGCGCCTTCGGCGTGCCCGAATCCGACCTCGTCGGGCGGCGCGACGGCGACTTCCACGATGCCGACACCGACCGCGCCTACCGGCGCCAGGACCGCTTGGCGATCACATCCGGGATGCCGGTCGTCTTCGAGGAGGCGGTCGTCGACCGGACCACCGGTGCTCGGATGCGGTGGGAGACGACCAAGATGCTCGTCCGCGACGCGAACGACGAACCGTTCGCCCTGCTCGGCCTCGGCGTCGACATCACCGAGCGCGACGCGGTGCAGAACCAGCTGATCGCCCAGACCGAGCGGTTCGAGGCCGCCGAACGTCTCGCGAGCTTCGGGAGCTTCGACGAGGACGTCCGCACCGGGACGAGCCAGTGGTCGCCCGGCATGTTCCGCATCTTCGGCGTCGACCCACGCAGCGGCGCGACGGGCATCGACGAAGCGTTCCGACGGATCCATCCGGACGACCGCTCCTCGGTGATGGACGTCGTCAAGGCGTCGTACCGAACCGGCGAACCGTTCACGATCGAGCACCGGATCGTCATCGACGGCGACGTCCGCCACGTCGAGGCGCGCAGCGAGTACGACCTCGACGAGCACGGTCAGGTGATCCGTGCGTTCGGCACCACCCACGACATCACCGACCGCGTTCGCTCGGAACAGCGGGCCGAGAGCTTCGCCCGGCTCATGGATCGGGCCTCCGATGCGATCGCCGTGATCGATGCCCGCACCGGCGAACTCATCGACGCCAACGACAAGGCCGTCGAGCAGTTTCGCACCGACCGCTCTGCACTCCTCGACCTCCACGTCTGGGACCTCATCGATCAGGTGACGCCGACGTGGTGGACGACCGAGGTCGCCGACGGCAGCATCCCGGCGACGCTCGAGTGCGACATCCGGCGCCGCGACGGCAGCAGCATCCCGGCCGAGGTCACGATGGAGCTGATCGACGGGGCGCGGCCGGTCGTGCTCGCCGCCGCACGCGACATCAGCGACCGGCTCGAACGCGAGCGAGCGGCCAAGGAGGCAGCCGATCAGTACCACGGCTTGATCAGCGGGACCATCGACGGGTTCGCATTGTGCGACCTGTCCGCGACGATCGTCGACGTCAACGACCGGTACTGCGAACTCACCGGCTACCCACGCGCCGAACTCCTCGGCCGCCCCATTCACGATCTCGACGCCGGCGCCGACCCGGCCACGGTCGCACGGCGAGCCGCTCGGATCGCGGTGCGAGGTGGCGAGGTCTACGAGACCGAGCAACGTCACCGCGACGGCAGCACGTGGCCGTCGGAGGTCTCGATCACCTACTCACCGGCGAGTGGCGGCCGGTTCTTCGTCTTCGTTCGCGACCTCTCCGACACGCGGCGGGCGGCGCAGCGGTGGGCCACCCTGTTGGCGGGTTCGGTCGACGGCATCGTCCGTGTCGACCGGAACGGCGTCATCGCCGAGGCGAACGACGCCTTCGCCGCCCTCGTCGGGTTGGCGCCCGAACAGGTGCCAGGACGGTCCGTCGCCGACTTCGACGTCGACGTGGACCATGCCGATCTCGACGCCGTGCTCGACGCGATCGCCGGCGACGGCAACCGCCACGTCGCCACCGCGCTCCGTCGCAGTGACGGCACCGAGGTGCCGATCGAGTGGGACATCACGTACACGTCGGCCGAAGGCGGTCAGTTCTACGCGTTCGCCCGAGACGTCTCCGAACGGCGAGAAGCCGAACGACGGATCGAACGGCTTGCGTACACCGATGCCCTCACCGATCTCCCCAACCGGACGCGATTCTCCCAACTCCTTCGGGCCGCCCTCTCCGAAGCCGACCAGACCGGCGGCCTCCTGGCCGTGTGCTACCTCGACCTCGACGGCTTCAAACAGGTCAACGACCGTTTCGGCCACGAGGCAGGCGACGTCCTGCTGGTCCAGCTCGGCGAACGCCTCCAGCGGTGGAAGCGACGACACGACGTCGTCGCGCGGATCGGCGGCGACGAGTTCGTGGTCCTGTTGACCGACCCGTCGAGCACGGCCGAGGTCGAACGCGAGGCCCAGCGTCTCGTCGACGTGGCTGCCGAGCCGTTCGTCGTCGAAGGCCATCGCTTCCATCTCGGCGCCACCGTCGGCGTCACGGTCTACCCCGACGACGACGGTGACGAGGACGCTCTGCTGCGACACGCCGACCAGGCGATGTATGCGGCGAAGGAGGCCGGCAAGAACACGTTCGGCTTGTACGACCCGTTCGCCCACACCGAGGTCGCCCGACGACGGGCCGAAGTCGAAGAGCTCGAACGGGCCTTGCGGAACGACGAACTCGTCCTCCACTACCAGCCCAAGATCGAGCTCGACAGCGGGCGGGTCGTCGGCGTCGAAGCCCTCATCCGTTGGCCGCACCCCGAACGTGGGGTCCTGAATCCCGCCGCCTTCCTGCCCCTCACCGAGGGCAGTCCGCTCGAGTTCGAGCTGGGCGAATGGGTCGTGCGGACGGCACTCCGCCAACTCGCCGACTGGCACCAGGACGGGCTCGAGCTCGCCGTCGCCGTCAACATCTCGCCGCGTCAGATCGGTCGAGCCGAGTTCGCCGACTTCTTGGCCGTCGAACTCGGCGAGCACCCGGCGGCGCCGGCATCCCGGTTCGAGCTCGAGGTCCTGGAGGCGAGTGCCGACGGCCGACTCGGCGAAGTCGCCGAAGTGATGCAACGCATCGAACGGCTCGGGGTGCGGTTCGCACTGGACGACTTCGGCACCGGCTTCTCGTCGCTGACCTATTTCAACCAGCTCCCGGTCGCGATCCTCAAGATCGACCAGGGATTCGTCCGCGACCTGTTCACGTCGCCGAACAGTCTCGACATCGTCGAGGGCGTCATCGACCTCGCGAAGGCGATCCGCCGTCCCGTCGTCGCCGAAGGCGTCGAGTCGCTCGAGGTCGGCCTCATGCTCCAGCGCCTGGGGTGCCAGTACGCCCAGGGCTTCGGGATCGCCCGCCCGATGCCTGCCGAGCGCATCCCCGAGTGGGTCGAGTCGTTCGCGACCGCACCGGGCTGGCACGAACTCTCACGCGATGACCTCACGACCAGCCCGTTCGGCGACCTCGACGTCGTCAAGGTGGTGCACGAGCGATGGAGCAGTGCCGTCCTGTCCGCCGTCGCCTCGGGCGACCGACGGACGCGCCCGGCATCGCTCGCGGACTGCTGTGTCGGCCAGTGGTACTCGATCCCGGCGACGCGGCGGTACGCCGAGTTCACGTCGTTCGCTGACGTCGGCTCCTATCACCAGCAGCTACACGAACTCGGCGACCGGCTGCTCGACCCGGATCGTCCCACGTCCGACGCCGGCGCGCTGACCACGTTCCTGTCGGTGTCCGCACTGCTGTCGGAGTCGATCACCCGTCTCACGCGCGAAGCCCGCCGCCGACTCGGCTGATCGACACTGCGGCCGTCACGGCCGAAACGCAGCTGCGGTAACGGGGAGCATGCCGAGCCCCCCGGCCGCAGCGACGAGCGGGTCGTGCCAGAAGGTGGAGAACGCCACGGTCTCCAGCACGCCGAGTGAACCATAGGTGAGCACATGGGCGTCGTCGTCGCCCGCTCCGCTCGTTGCCTCGAGCAACGCCATGACACCGGCGGCGACGGCGAACCAGCCGACGAAGTTGCGAGCCGGGATCCCGCGGTACCTTCCTCCGCTCGCCCACCGCCAATATCCTTCGGTCGTCATCTGCGGATCGAGGAAGAGGTCCCACGCTGTCATCGCGAGGGCCCCGATCGCGACCCGCGATCGTGTCGACGACGGTGTGCCGAACACCCGCCCTGCGACCGTGCTCGCCGGAATCGCCACCGCGTACCACGCGAACGGCACGAGCAGCGGAACGCCACCGACGAGCGGTCGGAGGCGCTCCGTGTACGCATATCGGCCGAACAGTCGGCCGGTGCGCGCTCCCCACGACTCGGCCGCCCAGGTGCCCACGACGACCGCCGTGACCGTGGCGGTCGCCGACGAAGTCCCTCGTCGTCGGCGCTCGATCGCCCACGTGCGCGCCGCACCGCCGACCACGGTGATCCAGGTGAGTGCGACACGGCGACGGCTCTGCGACGGCGCGAACGGTGTCGCCAACATCGCGGTGAGGGCGGCCGCGCCGGCGACCCGTTCGAGCGTGCGGGAAGTCATGGACGCCGATACTCGCCGAGTGCGATCCACAGCTTCCGCCGTGTCGGTACCGAAGCCCGGGTCGAGAACACGTCGTACCCGTTCGCCTCGATGCGATCGAGGATCTCCCGGTAGGCGACGAGTGCGGTCGCCACGCACCGCCGGCTGCGCAACGGAAGGTACCGCAGGCCGGTTTCGGCCTGCGCGTAGAGGTCTCGACAGCGCCCGATCTCGAACTGCATCAGTGCGACGAACCCGGCGTCGACGGTGCGTCGATCGAGTTGGACGCCGAACCGGTCGAGATCGTCGCTCGGGAGATACCGCCGGCCGAGGCGAAGGTCGACGTCGACGTCGCGGAGGAAGTTGGTGAGCTGGAACGCCAAGCCGAGT
>JBPEWX010000531.1:0-6465 GCA_052032235.1 Ilumatobacter sp.
GATGAGGTCAGACCCCAACCGACGAGTTCGTTGATGCCGTCACGTTCCGGTCGGTCGGTTGGGGTCTGACCTCATCCGACAGCACACTGGGTCGATGGGCGACGATGATCTGAAGGCTCGACTGCTCGCGGTTCGCAAGGCGCCGCCCGCGTTCGAGGAGGTGACGGTGGTCGACCGCGTCGAGCGGTCGCCTCGGATGCTGCGGGTGTCGCTCGAGGGTGACGTCTTCGGTCGCATCGCCATCGATCAGCCGGCGATGAGCGTCCGGTTCGTCGTGGCGTGGCCGGGCGACGAGCTCGAACTGCCGGAGTGGACCGGCAACGAGTTCCTGCTGGCCGACGGACGCCGGCCGGCGCTGCGGACGTTCACGCCGCTCCGCCACGACGCCGAGCGCAGGCGGCTCGATCTCGAGATCGTTCGTCACGACGGCGGCGCGGTGTCGGGGTGGGCCGAGACGGCCGAGCAGGGGAGTGTCGCCGCCTTCTCCGGACCGGGCGCCGGCTACGACTACCCCGACGGTGCCGATCGGCTCCTGGTCTTCGGCGACGAGACGGCCATGCCGGCCATCGGACAACTGATCGAGATGGCGCCGGGTCACCTCGCGCTCGACGTGCACGTCGAGACGGTGACGTCGGAGGCACGGCTCGATCTCGGGCCGCGCGACGTCGACGACGTCACCTGGTACGACACACCGGCCGGGACGCAACCCGGAGGGGCGTTGGCCGATCGTGTCGAAACGCTGACCGGCCTCCCCGACGGTACCCACGTGTGGGCGGCCGGGGAGGCATCGGCGGTTCAGCGGATCCGCAACCACCTCTTCAAGACGCTCGGGGTCGAGCGCGCTCGAGGAACGGTGCGGGGATACTGGAAACCCGCTCGGCAGTGAGCCGGCGGGCGGGCGTCAGATGACCTTGACGCCGACGGCTTCGGGGCCCTTGCGGCCCTCGCCGACCTCGAACTCGACCTGCTGGCCTTCGAGGAGGGTCTTGCGGCCCGATCCTTCGATGTTCGAGAAGTGGACGAAGATGTCCTGGTCGCCTTCGCGGCTGATGAATCCGAAGCCCTTCTGATCATTGAAGAACTTCACGGTGCCAGTGGCCATGTACTTACTGCTTTCTACTGCCCGAACGACCGACGTGATCGCTCGACGCGAGGAACGTTACCTGCCCGACGGCCGAACCGCTCGATCCGTTCGTCGACCGTCGTGTCATCGGTCGCGAAAGCCCTTGCCGGCGAGGATCTTCGGCACGTACTTGTCGACCCGTGACGCACGGGTGGTCGACTGCTTCGCGCTCGAGAAGTAGAGGTGGTACTCGCGTCGGCGGCCGGGGGTCAGGCCCTCGAAGGCGGCGGCGAGGTCGGGGTCGGCGGCGAGGCGTTCGCGGAGTTCGTCGACCATCTCGGGCTCCGGTGCGGGCTCGACCTCGAGACCTCGGGCCTCGACGTCGATCGCCTGCTCGATGTAGGCCGGCACGATCTCGGCCAGCCGCTGCACGTCGGCGACCGAGGTGAACTGCATGCGCCGTGCCGAGCGGGTGTTCGGCCCCTGGTCGTGCAGCACACCCTCGACGTCGTCGAGGAGGGCGCCCTTGAAGAACATGAGTGCCAGGAAGCGCTTCATCTCCTGCATGAGCACGATGTGGCTGCCCTCGTGTGAGTAGCAGGGTTTGCCCCACTTGATCGTCTCGTCGAGACCGCACCCGAGGAGCACGGCGCGCAAGGCGGCCACTTCGTCGGGCCACTGCTCGCTCGCAGCGAGATAGGCGTCGACGTCGTCGAAATGTTCCATCGCGGCATCGTAGGCCGATGCCGGAGCAGGGTCAGTCGTTGTCGGCCTCGGCGGCGCGTTCGGCTTCGAGGTCGCGGCCGAGCTCGTCGGTGGCGTCGAGCGGCGGTCGGATCACGTAGTACACCGACCGTCCCATGATGTGGGTGCCGACGGTGCCGGCGATCAGCTGGAGCGCGACGATGAGGAGGGCCTCGATGACCGCCGGCGTGGTGCGCAGCGTCATCGCGACGCCGACCGCCATCAGCAAGATGCCGAGCGCCGGCGCCTTGGCGGCGGCGTGCATGCGGGCGTAGGTGTCGTCGAAGCGGACGGCGCCGATGCCGGCGAGCAACACGAGGAGCGCCCCGATGATCATGCTGACGCCGCCGACGACGTCCCAGACCTGATCCATCAGCGATCACCTCGCTGTTCGACGAAGCGGGCGATCGCGCCCGTGGCGACGAAGCTGAGCAGGGCGACGACCAGCAAGGTGTCGAGACCGATCGGCGAGCCGACGTGGGCGGTGCCGACGAGGATGCCGCTCATGATCGTGATCAGGAGGGCGTCGAGGGCGATCATGCGGTCGGGCACCGTCGGGCCCCGGAACAGGCGGTACAGGAAGCAGAACGCTGCGAGCGACAAGATGATCAGGGCGGCGGTCGTCATCGCGGACCTCCCTCGTCGGCGGTCGAGAGTCGGGCTCGCTCGACACTGTCGGCGAACTGCTGTCGGGCCTCCCGCGACCCGAACGCCTTGATGGCGAGTTCCTCGAGATGGAGGAGGTCGCGCCGGACCGCCTCGACGTCGTGCAGGAACAGGACGTTGACGTACAGCACGGCGGGATCGCCCTTCGCCTCGATCGTCATCGTGCCGGGGGTCAGCGTGATCACGTTCGCGACCACCATCATCGTGATCGGCTGCGTCGTGCGGAGTGGCACCGCGACGACGCCGTTGTTGATGCGGCTGCCGGGGGTGATGATCTCCCAGGCGAGGATGAGGTTCGACTTGACGAGTTCGACGAAGACGAATCCCATGAAGTACAGCAGGGCGAGCGGACGCACCCGGGGTGTCTGCAGGTCGCCTCGTCGGAGCAGCCGGGGCAGTCGTGCGAACGCGAGCACGAACAGCGCCACCACGATGCCGCTGGCGACGTTGGCGAACGACAGGTCGCCCCACAGCAGGATCCAGAGCAGCGTCAGCCACAGGATCGCCGCCGAGGCGCGCATCCCCGAGAAGCGGTTCACGGCGCGTCCTCCGCCTGCTCGGGCTCGAGGTCGACCTGGAACTTGACCTCGTCGTCGACCTCGTCGGTGCCGAGCACCGCCGAGACGTAGCCGGTCGGCTCGAGGAGTTCGATGCTGGCACGTTCGGACACGTCGTAGAGGGCGCCGGCGAAGATGCTGACACCGATCGACGACAGGGCGAGGACGGCCGTCGGGGCGATCATGCCGACGGGAGCGCCGAGACGGTTCGGGTTCCGCTCCGACTCGGGCGCCAGGCCGACGGGCTCCTCGTCCGGTGCGCCCCAGAAGACGTTCGACCAGATCTTGGTCATCGAGAACAGGGTGAGCATGCCGACGAACAGGCTGGCACCGACGACGAGCCACTCGTCGACGGCGAGCCCGGCATCGGCCAGCGCGAATTTGGCGAGGAAGCCCGAGAAGGGCGGCAGGCCGGCCAGGCTCAGGGCAGGGACGGCGAACAGGGCGGCGATCACGGGCGCCGTCCGGATCAGTCCGCCCACCTCGGACAGCCGGGACGAGCCGGCCCGGCGGGCGACGAGCCCGGCGACCAGGAACAGCGCCGTCTTCACGATGATGTGGTGGACGATGTAGAAGACGGCACCGGCGACACCGGCGACGGTGAACAGCCCGAGGCCGAAGATCATGTAGCCGATCTGGCTGATGATGTGGAACGCCAGGATGCGCTTCATGTCGTCCTGGGCGATCGCGCCGAACACGCCGATCACCATCGTCAGCACGGCGACCACCAAGAGGACCGTCCCCATGTAGTCGGGGCGATCGAAGAGCAGCGTCTGGGTGCGGATGATGGCGTACACGCCGACCTTCGTGAGCAGGCCGGCGAACACCGCCACCACCGGGCCCGGCGCCGTCGGGTAGCTGTCGGGCAGCCAGAAGAACAACGGGAACAGGCCCGCCTTGATGCCGAACACGGCGAGCATCGCGAGGGCGAGCATCGCCCGGACTGCCGGGTCGAGTTCGGCGATGCGGATCGACAGGTCGGCCATGTTCACGGTGCCCGTCGCGGTGTACACCCAGGCGAGCGTGGTGATGAAGAGTGCCGACGCCACCAGGCTGATCACCACGTAGCTCATGCCGGACCGGACCTGGTCGGGTCGGCCGCCGAACGTGAGGAGCACATAGCTGGCGGCGAGCATCATCTCGAACGCCACGAACAGGTTGAACAGGTCGGCGGTGACGAAGCTGCCCATCACACCGGCCGCGAGCACGAGATACACGGGATGGAACGCGATGCGCCGACGTTCCTCGCCGGCTTGGCCGATCGCATAGATGTGGACGGCGAGCAGGACGAGTGACGACACGGCGATCATCAATCCGGCGAGACGGTCGACGACGAGCGTGATGCCGAACGGTGCGGGCCAGCCGCCGTCACGGTGGATCACGTAGCCCTGGTCGTCCGCGCCGATCAGGAGTGCGATGCTGATGCCGAACACGGCGGTGAGCGCGGCGACGGCGATGGTGCGCTGGAGCCGGCGCCAGCGGCCGACGACGATCGTGATCGCCGCAGCGAGCAGCGGGATCGCGATCGTGAGGGGGACGAGGGTGCTCATACGGTGTGCTCCTCGTCGAGGTCTTCGTCGTCCTCGTCGGCGTCGGACTCGCGCTGGTCGGCGTCGAGGCGGGCCACGATCCGGTCCTCGATGTCGTCCTCGACGCGGTCGTCGCGCGTGAGCTGCCAGCTGCGGAAGCCGAGCGACAGCAGGAAGATCGTGATACCGAACGTGATGACGATCGCCGTGAGCGCCAGCGCCTGGGGGAGGGGGTCGGTGTAGTCGTCGGGGTTCGCGCCTTCGGGAACGATCGGCGCCGGGCCGACACCGCCGCCCGACACGAGGAGCAACAGGTTGGCGCCGTGGCCGAGCAGCCCGATGCCGATGATGATGCGCGACAGGCGACGCTGCATCAGCAGGAACGAGCCGCAGGCGAACAGGACGGCGGCGACGAAGGCGACGAGGACGGTCATGGCGCCGACGCCTCCATCTGCTCGGGATCCTGCATCGGCACGGCGTCTTCACCGAATGCCTCGTAGGCCATCAGCACGAGGCCGACGACGACGAGGTACACCCCGATGTCGAACGGCAGGGCCGAGGTGACCTTGATCTTGCCGAGGAGCGGGAGTTCGCCCTGCCACTTGGCGTGCTCGAGGAACGACTCGCCGAGCGCGAGCGGCACGAGCGCGGTGGTCACCGAGACGAACAGGCCGGTGCCGAGCACGAACCACGGTTTCGGTCGGACCGAGCGCCGCACCGACGACACGCCGCCGTTCACGTAGCGGAGGCTGATCGCGACGCCGGCCGTGAGACCACCGACGAAACCGCCGCCCGGCTGGTTGTGGCCGGCGAACAGGAAGTAGATCGACAGCACCATGATGCTGGAGAACAGGATCCGCGCGGACACGTCGACCACCGGTAGACGGGCGAACGCCGGCACCTCGAGCAGGGTCGGCGCCGGCTCGACGGGGCCGCGTCGGGCGACGCGGGCGAGCGCGACGACGCCGAGCGCAGCGATCACGAGCACGGTGATCTCGCCCAACGTGTCCGCACCGCGGAAGTCGACGAGGATGACGTTGACGACGTTCGAGCCGTCGCCGGACGACACCGACTGACGCACCATGTCGTCGGCGATGTCGGGTTCGGCGACGTCGCTGCGTGCGGCGGCCGTGACCAGCGCAGCGATGAACGCGGTCACGCCGACGAGGGCTGCGACGGCGATGCGGATCGGCAGCGCGATCGCCAGCTGCCGATCGTCGAAGCGGGCCGGCAGGAACCGGAGCACCAGGACGAACATGACCGTGGTGAGCACCTCGATCGCGAACTGGGTGAGGGCGAGGTCGGGGGCGCCCTGGGCGACGTAGAAGCCCGACATGCCGAAGCCGACGGCGCCGAGCATGAGCGCGGCGGCGATGCGGCGATGGACGATCGTGGCGCCGATGGCGGCGGCCAGGACGATGCCGGCGAGCGGCACGTGGATCGGGGTGTCGATCAGGTCGGGCCACTCGTCGAGTGCAGCGGCGGCCGGGATCACGATGGCGACCATCGACACGGTCAGGATGACCATCAGGTACGTCGGCAGCGAGCCGTTCTGCACGACCCGAGTCGTCCGCTTGGCGAACCGGATCAGACCGTTGAGCAGGAACCAGAAGCTCCGGTCGGCGGTCGGGAACCAGGTGACGGCCCGGTGGAAACGGCGCTGGGCGATCGCCACCGGTCGGCGGGCGATCGTCAGGACGACGCCGACGCCGATGATCAGTGCCGAGAGCATCAGGGCGGTGTTGATCCCGTGCCAGAGTGCAAGGTGCTTCGGCTTGGCCGCCTCGTCGAGCGCCGTCGTCGCAGCACCGACGAGGTCGTCGATGATGACCGGCGCGAGCCCGGCCGCGACCGTGAACGTGGCGAGCAGGATCGACGGGCCGGAGAAGGTCCACGCCGGCGCCTT